>NZ_JBATGR010000344.1:0-1997 GCF_049665975.1 Eudoraea sp. | reverse complement strand
CTTGGTAAGAAACAACAAAATAGCAAAAGAAATTTAGAACAACTATTAGAATTAACAAAACGATATTATGTAACGGAAAAGGCCGCGCAATTGGCTAAGGATTTAGAGAAATTAGCTAAAGAGCAAGATGTGTTATCGGATAAAGAAATTGATAAGTTAAGCCCGGATTTACAAAAGGAAATGAACGAACAGTTCGAAAAACTTGCAAAGGAACTTGAAGAACTTAAAAAGGACAATAAGGATCTTAAAAAGCCTCTTGATCTGAAAATAGATAAGAGCAAAGAAGCGGGAATTAAAGAGGATCAGGGAGAGGCTTTGGATGAATTGAATAAACAAAAAAGCAATGAACAATCTGACGATGATAGCAATCAGGAAAAATCTGCGAATAAAACAAAACAAAAGCAAAAGGCTGCCTCTCAGAAGATGCAGGAAATGAGCGATGAATTGAGTGCATCGGGTTCTTCGAGCGGAGAGTCGACTATTGTGGAAGACGCTGAGATGTTACGGCAGATTTTGGATAATTTAGTTACTTTTTCTTTTAAGCAGGAAAAGCTATTTGATCAGCTGGAAGGCTCGGACTTTGATATGGCAAATTATTCCGGCAGTGTTAGAAAACAAAAGGAATTACGGAATTTGTTCGAACATATAGATGATAGTTTATTTGCCTTGTCATTAAGAAGGGCTGAATTATCTGAGTTTGTCAATAAACAAATAACCGAAGTTTACTATAATATAGACAAGTCACTTGAGAGTATAGCGGATAATAAGATATATCAGGGTGCAGCTTACGAGCAATATGTTTTGAATGCTTCAAATAGCTTAGCCAATTTTTTGGCAAATTTACTCGATAATATGCAACAAAGTATGAAGGCTGGATCCGGATCCGGTAACCCTAACGATGGATTTCAACTACCAGACATAATCAAGGGGCAGGGTGAACTTAAGGAAAAAATGGGTAAGATGGGTGAAAGTGGAGAAGGAGGAGGAGAAGGCAAGGAAGGCGAGGGTCAAAAGCCTGGTCAAAAGGGACAGGAAGGAGATCAAGGCGACGAGGGAAAAGGTAAAGATGGTGATAAGGGTCAGAGCGGGGATGCAATGAAAGGCAAAGGAGATAAAGGGAAAAATGGAGAAAATGGAGCAGCAGGAGATGGAGGTATAAGTGAAGAAGAAATGAAGGAAATTTATGAGATTTATAAAGAACAGGAATATCTAAAACAGCAACTGGAAAAGCAACTACAGGACATGATAGAAGCCGGCGATAAAACACTTGCCAAAAAGCTTATTAAGCAGATGGAGGATTTTGAAAATGACCTTCTGGAGAATGGAATAACCCAAAGAACACGTGATAGAATGAATTTTATTGAGCATCAATTATTAAAACTGGAGAATGCTGCTCTTAAACAGGGCAAGAAGGAGGAAAGAGAGAGTGAGTCTAACACAAAACAGTTTCAAAATCCAGTTTTAACAAGGCCTGATGTACTTGATAATTATAAAAATGAAATTGAGATTTTAAACAGGCAAGCATTACCTTTGCGGCAAAATTATCAGGAAAGGGTAAGGAGTTATTTTAGAAACGATGATTAACTATCATTATGAGACAGAATTTGATTTAGAGAACATCAAGGAATATACCAGTTGGATTAATACTATTGTTGTAAGCGAAGACGTCCATTTAGGTGATTTGAGTTATATATTTTGTTCTGATGAGTATTTGATTAAACTAAATCAAAAATATTTAGGACACGATACATATACCGACATTGTTACTTTCAACTATTCGGAAGAGGATGTTATTTCAGGTGAGATTTATATTTCGGTAGATCGGGTTAAAGAAAATGCTGTTAAATTCAAAGAGGATTTTAATAAGGAATTGCGACGTGTTATGGCTCATGGAGTATTACACTTGTTAGGCTATAATGATAAGAGCAAGAAAGAGAAGGAAGAAATGAGAATTAAGGAAGACGAAAAAATTAATATGTTCCACGTGGAACAATAGG
>NZ_JBATGR010000343.1:0-2356 GCF_049665975.1 Eudoraea sp. | reverse complement strand
TTTTACTGATAGGGTTGAGGGAGATTGCTGGCATCCATATAAGATTGCGAGTCCAAGCAATAAGTTTAAGTAGTTGATTTTTCTGGTCATACCGCAAGATAATATTTTATAGTTTCCAATCAAAGAGTATGTATTTCTTTACTATATAGGTAGTACAGACAAATTTCTGTTGGCTTTACCATAAAGCTATACGCTTTTAGAAAGAAAGATTTCATGAATTTTTCATCATATTCTCCTTGTATCCACTAACTTTTTTCCTAGTTTAGGGTGTCTAAACCTGATTCTTATGACCAAGCTTTTCTCACTTTTTTTATTGATATTCCTTAACGGCAGTCTTTGGGCACAGGACCGGCTCACGGGGGAAACCTTTACGACCCGATCTGAAATCCTTGCCCGCAATGGCATGGCTGCCACGAGTCAGCCTTTAGCTACCCAAGTGGCACTGGATATCCTCAAAAAGGGTGGGAGTGCCATGGATGCTGCCATAGCGGCCAATGCTGTGCTTGGTCTTGTGGAGCCTGCCAGTTGCGGTATTGGCGGTGATATTTTTGCGATTGTCTGGGATGCAAAGGAAGAAAAGCTTTACGGTTTTAACGGCAGCGGCCGGGCACCAAAATCGCTAGCCATAGAATACTTTATGGACAGGGATATGAAATATGTTCCCCTATATGGACCCCTTCCGGTATCTGTTCCCGGTTGTGTAGATGGCTGGTTTGTTTTGCATCAGAAATTTGGAAAATTGCCTATGGAGGAGTTATTACAGCCGGCGATAAATTATGGCCGGGAAGGTTTCCCCGTATCAGAAGTCATTGCCTATGAAATGGGCTATGCATCTGAGGGCATGGAAGACTTGCCTGGCTTTGCGACCACGTATTTGCCCAATGGACGCACACCAAAAAAAGGCGAAATTTTTAAAAATCCTGACCTAGCCAATACCTATGAAATGATTGCCAAAAAGGGGCGCGATGCTTTTTACAAGGGAGAGATTGCCCGTACCATTGACGCCTTTATGAAAAAACACAACGGCTTCCTTTCCTATGAAGACCTTGCCAGCCACAGGTCTAATTGGGTAGAGCCTGTATCCACTTCTTACCGTGGTTATGAGGTCTGGGAATTGCCCCCTAACGGACAAGGCACTGCGGCCCTGCAGATGCTTAATATTTTGGAGGGCTATGACATTGCTTCCATGGGTTTTGGTAGTACTGAATACCTGCATCTGATTACAGAAGCTAAAAAACTGGCTTATGAAGACAGGGCTAAGTTCTATGCAGATCCGGACTTTAATCAAATTCCCTTAACCCAACTCTTGTCTAAAGAATACGCGGCCAAGCGACGTTTACTCATCAATCCGGATAAAGCATCGGATGCCTTTTCAGCCGGAGACCTTGAGATCGAGACTGGGAATACTACCTATTTAACCGTAGCGGATAAGGACGGGAACATGGTGTCTCTAATTCAGAGTATCTATTCCGAATTTGCCTCCGGGATGGTACCAGATGGTCTTGGCTTTGTTTTACAAAACCGCGGACAGATGTTTAATGTGCAGGATAAGAACCATGCAAATGCGCTGGAACCTGGAAAGCGTCCTTTTCATACTATAATTCCCGCCTTTATTACCAAGGATGGGAAACCATTGGTAAGTTTTGGACTTATGGGCGGAGCAGTGCAACCCCAGGGACATGCACAGATTGTAGTAAATCTGGTAGACTTTGGGATGAACCTTCAGGAAGCCGGGGATGCCCCCCGAATGAGGCATCGAGGCAGTTCTCAACCTACAGGATCTGTGATGACCAATGGGGGTACCCTAAACCTGGAAAGCGGCTTTGACTATAAGAACATCAGGGAATTGCGAGAAAAAGGCCATCGTATTTCCTTTGCCGTAGGAATTTATGGGGGTTATCAGGCTATTGGGGTAGATGTAGAAAACAGGGTCTATACCGGGGCCTCGGAATCCCGTAAGGATGGGCAGGCGGCAGGTTATTAGGTTTGTTACAGAATGAATATTTTTAATACTTCAATGAAAAGAATCTTACATGAACAATTTGGAATAAATGCCATAAAGGTTGAAAGACTAAGCGGATTAGACAATGCTAACTACCTCGTAGAAACGCTTACGGAAAAATATATTTTCAAAACTTACCCTTATTTTCAGGATGCATTGTCATTAGTAGATGCAGAAAACAACGCACTTCTATTTCTACAAAACGAAGGCCAGAGGAACATACAAATTCCCATTCCTTCAAAGAACCAAAGCTATACAGCTTTAGTGAATATCGATGGGCAAGAATGTATCTGTAGAATGTTATCCTATCTGGAGGGTAAGTTTCTGGTGGAAGTGCCGCATTCAAAAAAGTTA
>NZ_JBATGR010000342.1:0-2154 GCF_049665975.1 Eudoraea sp. | reverse complement strand
TTATACCGGGGGGCAATAGCGGTTTTATGTGGGGGGTAAACGAGGATAAGAAATATAATTATCCCTATCAAACGGGACAGGAAATTCAAATTTTAGATCCGGCAATTTATGACAACCCGAAAATAGCTCTGGGGGGAGATATGGAAATTAATAATGCTGCAGAGGATCTGGAAGCCCATAAGCATTTTGTTGGGGCATTATATGATCTGTCTGCTCCTTCGGTTTTAGATGTGGCCAAGCCTGCAAATGAATGGAATTCCTATCACATTAAAATAGATTACAAGGCCAATCGAGGGGAGGTAATCCTCAATGATGTTCTGATTAATTCATTTCCACTTCAAGGACCCGAATGGGAAGCTATGCTAAAAAAGAGCAAGTTTAATAAGTCTAAATCGGAAGATTCGGAATATTTGGGGGATGCCCGTTGGTATGATTTTGGAAGATTCTCAAAAGGACATATTTGTTTTCAGGATCATCCGGGAGAGGTCTCTTTCAGAAATATCATGATTAAAGAGCTGGAATAATATTGCTGTCAAATGGACGATTAAACTTTTCTCTTCTTAAAATGAAATCCGTATAATTTTTTAGATATAATTTAGCAAAAGAGACTTCTTAACATTAGATAAATCTACGAATTGGGCTCAATTATTCTTGTAAAATAAAAAGACTTTCTTAAAGGTTGCCTGACTGTGATGTGATATCAATCAATCAATCTGCTGATGATGACCTATATCATTGTAAAGGAGTTTTGCGTATTCTAATTTTGATTTTGTTCCCAATGCCTGAAGCGCAATGGGAAAAACAATAAGTATTTATTCTAATTCAAAAAATAAAATCCGATGAAAATATGCAATAACTTATATTTCAATTTTGTGATGATGTTAGTATGCCTGATAAGCTTATCAATTGTATTTCAATCATGTAAGAGAACAAGTGAAAAGACCAGTGAGAAGATCATAGAAAAGTCTTTAGGTGATGATGCAGAGGTAGATATCGATGATGAGAAAGTGGTGATAAAGACTGATGAAGGTACATTTACCACTGATGCAACTATGAATAGCTGGCCCAAAGAAGCTCCCAGCGAAGTACCGGAATTTAAATACGGTGATGTTATAGGTGTTACTACACAAGAAGTTGATGAAGCCAAGAACTGGGTCGTTATTTTCGAAAATGTTCCTGCTAATGCCCTCCAGGAGTATAAGGAAACCCTGGAAAGTGAAGGTTTCAAAATTAATTTTACAACTACCGCCGGAACGGGAGGCCACCTTGCCGCCGAAAAAGGAAAAATAGCCATAATGCTTATGGCAGGGGAGGGCAATGCGACTGTTACTATCGGATTCAATAATTGATAGCTTTCAAAACATTCTCTGAATAGTACATTCTTTTATTTTGGGTCGGCAATGGTTTTTTGTTCTAACCAGGAAATGGCTTCTTCATCGGACAGCTGTTCGAACTTTTTATAGAATTGCCCTACTGCTTGAAAATTATAGGGTACAAGAAGACAAATAGTTTAGAGCGTATTTAGAGCCTTAGCCACTATAACTCCAATGGGCAGTCCACCCCCGGGAACAGCTAGCACTACCACATTTTCATTTTTAAACTTCATTAATTTTTCTGCCAATTGTATTCCGGCATCGATTCTATCTTCGAACATGGATTATATTTTTTCGTTCAATAAATGCACCCTAAACCATTTGGCAGAAATTTCAGCTACTTCCTGCAATTTTCGAGGTTCTTCGAACAAGTGGTTTACTTTGGGAATGCCCAGATTTCCTTTTAGGACAATACCATCAAGTAAAATGGAAACATCTTTACAAATTACTTTAGATGCTATCATTCTTCAACTAATTTTATGTTTTTTTGATTTCTTCTTTGCCATAGTGTATAGGCCAATAAACCGTAGGCAATTGCCATTACCAGGAATGCAATTAGACTTCCCAATAGGGGGATAAAAGTCAATAATCGTATCACAATAGCAAAGGCCAAGGCTATGAACGAGGTTTTCCAATATCCCAAGGGTTGGCCATTGCGTTTTTCTAAATAGTAGGTCAGCAATAAAGCCCCGACTAAATGTCCAAACAGAACGCTAAAAATAAAGACAGCTATCAGGAATAAGCCAATGGGGATGCCTATGAGGATCATAATACTTAATAC
>NZ_JBATGR010000341.1:0-2554 GCF_049665975.1 Eudoraea sp. | reverse complement strand
TTTAATATAAATAAAAGTCTTGCCATTTTTGAAAAACATAAAATTATAGATTGGTTGGCTTTTACCTATGAAATAAAAGGTAAAATATATTTAAAAGAAAATAAGTACAAATGGGCACTTTATTGGTATAATCAAAGTGAGTTGTTGCATAAAGATTTGGATGCCGACCGCGATAAAATTGACCTCTTTAACGGAATGGCTGAGGCATATTTAGGGCAGGGAAAGGATAGTATTTCAGAGAATATTGCGCTTCGGGCCTACGAAATATCCGACAGAATTCAGTTCATGGAAGGAACACAAAAATGTGCATATACGCTTTACAGAATAAATAAAAACAAAAAGAACTTCGATCAGGCTTTAAAGTACCACGAACTCTATCAAACACTTTCTGATACCTTATCCAGAAATGAGAATAAGAAGAGTTTGACCATGTTAAAAACCCAGACGGAATATGATCTGCAAAAGCAATTACTCATTGAAGAAAATGATAAAGCATTGGCAAAACAACAGAGATATATCATAGCTGCATTCTCCATATTGGTAGTCTTTATGATAATTATAGTTTTGGTATATCGGGCAGAGAATATCCAGAAACGACTTAATAGGGAATTAGAAGCTAAAAAAGAAATTCTGGAAAAAAGAGAATCCGAGTTGCAGGCCAGTAATGAAACAAAAACTAAGCTGTTCTCAATTATAGGACATGACCTTCGAGGTCCTGTTGGCGCCCTGCAAGAACTACTAAGGCTTTATTCTGATGGTGATATTGAGACCGATGAATTTTTAGAATTTGTTCCCAAACTAAGGGAAGACGTTGATCACATCTCATTTACCTTAAATAATCTTCTTAGCTGGGGTCATACACAAATGAATGGTGCAGTAACCAAGCCTTCACTTATGGCTCTGGAATCACTGGTTTCTGAAAATATTAAATTACTTTCTGAAATCGCTAAAAAGAAGTCTATAAAAATTGTAAGCGAGCTTGTGGAAAATACACTTACATGGTCCGATAGTAATCAAATTGATATTGTTGTGAGGAATCTTATCAGCAATGCTTTAAAATTCACACCGCAAAATGGGATGATTACGATAGCTGCACGTGAGCGTGATAATTTATGGGAAGTTGCTATAAGAGATACAGGAGTAGGAATGGATAAAATTACAGTAAAGAATTTATTTGAGAAGAATTCAAATATCACTACCTACGGTACAGATAACGAAAAAGGGACAGGTCTAGGACTATCTCTATGTAAAGAAATGGTAGAGAAGAATGGCGGCAGTATTTGGGTGGAAAGTGCACTGCGCAAAGGTTCTTGTTTCTTTTTCACGCTCCCCAAAAGAGAGAAAAGTTATAGCAAGGCAGTTTAAAAAATATCCCAAAGATTTTTAACCCCTATATGGCGTTCCGCAGTAAACCCTTCTCCGTATTCAACACCAAGCAAACGCCCTAAATCCCTTGCTCTGTAAGCAATACTATCCGTAAAATTTTTACTGCTAATTGGTGTATTGGGTTCTTTACTATCCGGATCATAAAATTGTGAGGCGTAAGCAGATATAGCTTCCATTTTTTTATCGACAAATCCCGAAACATCGACTATAAAATCAGGTTCCAGGTTTTTCCATTGAATGTAGTGATAAACTTGTTTTGGCCGCCAGGCTAACTGCCATTGGTCATCCCCGGGCAACTTTGAATCTATTTTTATCAGCCCACTCAGAAAACAAGCATCACTTACCAATTTACTTCCTTTGGCATGATCTATATGCCTGTCTTCTATTGCATTACATAATACTATATCTGGCTGGTATTTTCGCACTAATTGAATTACCGCCATTTGATGGGTTTTATCATTCGTAAAAAAACCATCGGCGAATTCTAAGTTCTCCCTTACTGAAATCCCTAATATTCTTGCCGCATTTTCGGCCTCTTTATCCCGGATTTCGGCAGTGCCCCTGGTACCTAATTCCCCTCTGGTTAAATCAATAATACCTACTTTTTTACCATTTGCGGTTGCTTTGGCTATGGTTGCTCCGGCTCCTAACTCTGCATCATCAGGATGTGCTCCAAAAACTAAAATGTCTAACTTCATTTAATATTTTTATGGTAATTTATTGGTTATTTAAAGCAGGTTGTTTTGCTTTTACCCGTTCCAAAGCCTGTTCAATATCTGCTATCAGATCTTCCGGTTCTTCTATACCTAAGGAAAAGCGAATTAATCCATCGGCAATTCCCTGCTTATATCGATCTTCTGCCGATAGTAAGGCATGTGAAGTCTGTGTTGGCGAAAGCACTGTACTCTCTATACCTGCTAAACTCATAGAAGATTTAATAAGTTTAAGTGCTTTTCGAAAATCAGTAGCATTAATTGATTCCTTAAGTTCAAAGGAAAGCATCCCTCCAAAACCGTTCATTTGTGATTTAGCTAAAGCATGATCCGGATGGGAGGTCAGACCGGGGTAATTAACCTGCTTAATATCCGCATTTTTATCTAAATACTCGGCAAGCCTCATTGCATTTTCATTTTGACTTTTGACACGAATACCCATGGTCTTTATACTG
>NZ_JBATGR010000340.1:0-3484 GCF_049665975.1 Eudoraea sp. | reverse complement strand
GCCGTTGTGCATGACGTACTAAGGCATAGAATTGGAATTACCTATGAAGCGGAAGCAGAAAATATTACTTCAGAAGAAATAATCAACCGGATTGTTAACGAAATTGAAGTGCCATAATAGTTCAACCTATGTAGTTCAATACCCTAAATGGTATTTGCTTATATAACTGAAAAGCTTGAACCCAAATGGATACCAAAGAGTTATTAAAAAAAGTTCGTAAGATTGAAATAAAGACCCGCCGTCTTTCAGATCACATATTTGGAGGGGAATACCATTCTACTTTTAAGGGTCGTGGAATGACTTTTAGCGAGGTTCGCCAATATCAGTTTGGTGATGATGTAAGAAGTATTGATTGGAATGTCACTGCCAGATATAATGAACCTTTTGTAAAAGTTTTTGAGGAGGAAAGAGAGCTAACCATGATGCTAATGGTAGATGTCAGTGGCTCTGAACTTTTTGGCACAACAAATAGGTTTAAAAAGGATATTATTACGGAAATATCGGCAACTCTGGCATTTTCTGCGCTCCAAAATAATGACAAAGTTGGTCTTATTCTTTTTTCTGATGAAATTGAACTTTTTATACCCCCTAAAAAAGGAAAAAGTCATGTCCTAAGAATAATAAGAGAATTACTTGAATTTTCTCCTAAAAGCAACAAGACTGATATTGGGGAAGCTCTTAAATATTTAACCAACGTCATGAAGAAAAAAGCAATTGTATTTGTGCTTTCAGATTTTATGGCAAAAGATTATAAGCAAACACTGAAAATTACGGGGAAGAAACACGATGTTACAGGTATTCGCATTTATGACGAAAAAGAAGAGCATATTCCAAATTTAGGAGTAGTGCAAATGCTGGATTCGGAAACCGGGTTAGTGAAACTTGTAAATACGCAATCTAAAAGCGTACGGAATGCATACGGTGAATACTATAGAAATAGGGTAGACTATTTTAAAGAAACTTTCAATAAATCGGGATGTGGTATTTTGGATTGTCGCGTAGATGAGAGTTATGTTAAAAAGTTATTGGGTTATTTTAAGCGAAGAGGATAAATGAATATGATTTCAATTAAATTAAGACGTATTATTAGTTCCCGGTCTGGCCCGGTGCTTTTCTTATACCTTTTATTTTTTGGGAATACCATAATTGCTCAGTTACAACCTGTAATAACATCAAAAGTAGACACTACCAACATTAAAATTGGTGAACAAATTCATTTTACGGTTACTATTGAAGTAGACTCAACTGCTCAGGTATTCTTCCCTGAAGGGCAAACTTTTTCGCCTTTGGAAACTGTTCAGGCTTTTAAAACAGATACAACCCGAAAAAAAGACAGGATTACGCTGCAAAAAATATACACGCTTACACAATTTGATTCCGGATCCTATGTACTTCCTGCCCAGCGTATTGAAATTAACGGGGCTGGATTTTTTACAGACTCTCTTAAGGTTGATGTTGCCACGGTCCCCGTGGATACAGTAAACCAAAAAATGTATGATATAAAACCTTTAATAAGCGTACAAAAAAGTAATAGTGCCTTTTGGAAAATCCTCCTTATTGTTTTGCTTATTGCCTTAATTGCAGGTGGCCTTATTTATTGGTTTATAATTCGAAAAAAACCATTGACAGAAGAGGAAAAGGTGGCATTGCTCCCACCTTATGATAGAGCACTTTTGGAATTGAAGCGATTAGAAAATTCTAAATATTTAATTCAGGATAAGTACAAAGTCTATTATTCTGAATTAACTGAAATAGTTAGATCCTATCTTGAAGAAGAGGTACATATTTCGGCACTCGAAAGTACTACAAGTGAATTGATTAAAAAATTAGAATTACTTCAGGATGCAGGTGAATTAAAGTTACAGGATAGTACAATTAAACAATTTGAAAAAACACTACAAACAGCTGATCTTGTAAAATTTGCAAGATCCAAACCCCTTACATCAGTCGCCGAGCAGGATAGAAAAGCTATTGAGGAAATCGTTGTTAAGACTAAAGAAGCCTTGCCTGAACCTACTGAAGAAGATTTGTTGGAACAGGAAGAATATCAGGAAGTTATTGCTCAGAAAAAACGGAAAAAGAAAATAATATCAATTGTTTCTGCTGCAGCAATTATAATATTGGTCTCCCTTGGGGGCCTTATAACCTATTTAGGTCCTTCTTATGTTTGGGACACCATTACTGGCCATCCTACAAAAACACTTTTAGAAGGAGAATGGGTTTCCAGTTCTTACGGATATCCACCAATAATTGTTGAAACTCCGGAAGTACTGGTAAGACAAGAAGTTAAGCTACCTCCTGATGCAAAGGCCAATATCAAAGAGCTGCAGGCTTTTATGTACAGGAGTAAAAAAGGTTTACTCACTATTGGCACAACTTCTACCACATTAAATAAACCTGAAGAACCTGATTTCAATCAGGTTGTTGAACAAATATTGAAAAATTTCGAAGATCAGGGCGCAAAAAATATTATTACTAAGCAAGAAGAATTCGTTACGGTATCTGGTGTAAAAGGAATTAAAGTTTTTGGCCGGGGTAAATTTGCAGTACCTGGCTCAAAAGAATTAGTTAGCGGGCAATACACTATTATCCTTTTTGGCGGAAATGGTTTTCAACAGCAGTTAATCTTATCATGGTTAGATGAAGATACTTACGCTGAAGAAATTGTAAGTAGGATAATAGGTTCATTAGAAGTAAAAACAGAGGCATAAATGTTAGATAATATAGAATTTGCAAATCCTCAGCTTTTTTGGTTGCTTTTATTGCTACCCCTTGCTTTGATATGGCATATTTTCAATCGTAAAGAGGAGACTGCCACCCTGAAAATTCCGACTGTAGATGGATTTACATCTAACGACATTTTGCCAAAACTAAAACCGGTATTATTTGTGTTCCGTTTGTTGGCATTGACAGCAATTATAGTAGCAATGGCGCGCCCTCAAACTGAGGATATTTCCACTCGGACAAAAACTACGAAAGGTATTGATATTGTAATGGCGATAGATGTTTCTTCAAGTATGTTGGCAAGGGATTTAAAGCCAAACCGATTATCAGCACTTAAAGAAGTGGCAGCGGATTTTATTCGACAAAGACCAAATGATAGAATTGGATTAGTGGCCTACGCAGGCGAAAGCTACACCAAAACACCAATAACAAGTGACAAATCTATTGTATTAAATTCGCTTAAAGAAATTACCTATGGTCAGTTGAACGATGGTACTGCCATTGGTATGGGATTAGCAACTTCTGTTAATAGGCTAAAAGAAAGCAAATCAATAAGTAAGGTAATTATTTTACTTACCGATGGGGTTAATAATTCAGGATTTATAGAGCCGCAAACGGCAGCTGACCTTGCAGTGGAATTTGACATCAAGACTTATACCATTGGCTTGGGAACTAATGGAAACGCGCTCTCGCCAGTAGCATATAATGAAGATGGATCCTATAGGTACGGGATGAGACAGGTTGAGATAGATGAGGAATT
>NZ_JBATGR010000339.1:0-1657 GCF_049665975.1 Eudoraea sp. | reverse complement strand
TCATACCGAAGATCTTGAAAAATTATATCATGCCGTAGATTATGTCTCTATGCATACCTATCCTTATCATAATACGCATTATAATCCTGAATTTTGGGGAGTTCCTGAAGAAGAAGAAAACCTATCCGATATTGAAAAGATAGATGCAGCCATGCTCAGGGCCAAAAAGTTTGCAATGTCTCAATACGACAGTGTTTCAGGCTATATGAAAAGTATAGGTGTTGACAAACCAATTCATATTGGCGAAACAGGTTGGGCATCTATCTCTAATGGACATTACGGGCCTAAAGGATCCAGGGCTACCGATGAATATAAGCAAGCGCTGTATTACAAACACATGCGCGAATGGACCAATGCAGAGGGAATTTCATGTTTTTATTTTGAAGGTTTTGATGAACAATGGAAAGATGCTAAAAATGCAAAAGGTTCAGAGAATCATTTCGGACTTATAAATTTAAAAAGCCAAGCTAAATATCCAATTTGGAATTTGGTAGATGATGGCACGTTTGAAGGGTTGACCCGAGATGGAAAACCCATTACAAAGACATTCAATGGGGATAAGGATGCGCTGTTGCAAGATGTATTGGTGCCACCTTTAGCCAGTGAAACAAAAGCTCCTCAATAGTTGAAACCCAATTAAACAGGGTCATGTTGAAAAAACATTCAATTAAAAAGTTTGAAATGATTAAAAAATTCGAATTAAAATTTTTAAAAGGCATTTTATTGCTTTTAACCGGCTTTCTTGTTTCATGTGCAAGTAATTCCAAAGCTGATACTGTTACCATTTCAGGACGCCAGATATTTGTAAATGATGCTCCCTATATATTTAAGGGTATATGTTATCATCCGGTACCTAAAGGGAGTGAGAAAAGGGATTTTGGAAATTTAACTCAAGATTTGTCTTTAATGGTAGATGCAGGTATAAACACAATCCGGGTATATGAACCAATCACTGACAAATCTGTCCTTGACCAGTTTCAGGCAGCTGGTCTCAAAGTAATAATAGGTTTTGGATATGATCAGGGAGGAATCAACGACATACGCTCGGGAACGTTTATCGATTATGTCAACACTTATAAAAATCATGATGCCATATTGCTTTGGGAACTGGGAAACGAATATAACTACCATCCGGAATGGTTTGATGGCGATATAAAAAACTGGTATAATGCAATGAATAAAGCAGCTCAGCTTATCCATGAAAACGACTCTTCACATGCTGTTACAACTGCTCATGGCGAATTACCTGATTCATTAGCCCTCTCATTATCTGAAAACATTGATGTTTGGGGAATGAATGTGTATCGCTATGATGATCCTACAACTATTTTTTCCGAATGGAGTGCAATTAGTTCTAAGCCAATGTATTTATCCGAAGCCGGAGGAGACAGTTATATGACGATTACAAAAGGTGGCTACGATCAAGGTACTAACGAAAAAGCACAGGCAGATGCCAATAAGAAAATTTTAAATTCTGTCTTTAGTGCAAATGATATTTGTTCCGGTGTGGCCATGTTCTCATTTACTGATGGATGGTGGAAAGCAGGAAATCCTGAAACACAAGATCCGGGAGTATGGGCTCCAAACAGTACTGGTGTTCCATATGATGGCACACCAAATGAGGAGTTTTGGGGAATAGTGGATATTGATAGAAATA
>NZ_JBATGR010000338.1:0-5777 GCF_049665975.1 Eudoraea sp. | reverse complement strand
GGGGTAGCAACCATTATGGCATCTATTTCATTCAAATGATGGTCAAATACTTTTCTGAAATCTTTGTAGCGTTTTGCATCCGGGTATTTTTTATAACTCTTTGCTGCCCTGCGGTCATCTACATCACATAGGGTAACATACTTCACCTTATTTGTATTATCAAGACCGTTCATAACCCCTGCACCACGGCCACCCACACCAAAGGCTGAGACATATAATGTATCACTGGGAGGCACATGACCTTTCCCTAAAACAAAGCTGGGGACAATTGAAAAAGCAGTAGAAGATGCAGCGACTTTTTTGACAAAACTTCTTCTTTTCATAGTGGAGTATGATTTTAAAATAAGGACAGAATATACAAAAAAATAGGACGTATCCCTGAATAGTTAAGGTAGATCGTTAATTTCTAAAAATAATGGACTTAAATGATCACGATGTCATCTTATACCTTCCCATTCCTGATAGAATTGATCCAGGTAACTTAGCATAAAGTTGTGTCGTTTTTCTGCCAGCTTTTTGCCGGTAGATGTATTCATCTTTTCTTTTAAAAGCAGCAATTTTTCATAAAAGTGGTTGATTGTAGGAGCACCAGACTTTTTATATTCTTCCTTACTCATCATCATATTTGGGACAATTTTAGGATTGTAGAGTTCCCTGTTTTTAAATCCCCCATAGTTAAAAGCCCTGGCAATACCTATGGCCCCAATCGCATCTAATCTGTCTGCATCCTGTACTATCTGTAGTTCAATAGAATTAAAGGGCATAGTTGTCGTGGACAGACTATTTTTAAATGATACGGTCTCTATAATATTTATGACGTGCACTCTGCTTAATTCATCTACATTGTGTTCTTTCAGGAATTCAGAAGCTATTTTGGGCCCCAGAGTTTCGTCCCCTTCATGAAACTAAGAATCTGCAATATCATGTAAAAGTGCCGCGAGTTGAACTATAAATAAATTGGCATTTTCTTTTTTAGCTATATGAATAGAATTTGCCAATACCCTTTTTGTATGATACCAATCATGGCCTCCTTCAGCTCCTTTAAACCTTTGTTTGACAAAGTCTTTTGTCTTTTTTAAAATCGCTTTCCTGTTCATTAAAAGGAATTTACACCACTAGTTATCTCTTGTTCTACCTCTTTAATCAATTCATCTGGCTTTCCACTATTATTGAGCGGCTGATGTACCTTGAATATTAAATGTGATCCAATCCCGTATGGAAATTTTCCGTAACGAAGCATTTTCCATGAATTATTGATACTTATGGGAACTATTAATGCAGAGGGTGCTTGTTTCATAAGAACTTTTAAGCCCGTTGTTTGGAATTTTTTTGGATGTCCGGTCCGGCTTCTTGTACCTTCAGGAAAAATGACCGCGCTTCTGTTGTATTTTTCTATATAACGGCCGAGTTTAGATATTTCAGTAAGGGCTTGTTTGGCATCCTTTCTATCAATAAGTGCAGATCCACCATGCCTAAGATTGTATGAAACGCTGGGAATGCCTTTTCCCAGTTCTATTTTGCTTACAAATTTAGGGTGATGTGCGCGCATATACCATATTATAGGCGGAATATCATTCATGCTTTGGTGGTTCGTAACAATAATAAGGGGCCTGTCTTTAGGAATTTTATAGGGATTGGTAAAAGTATACCTGGTACCCAGAACATGGGTGCATCTTAATAATAATAAATTGAGAATACTTACACTTTTTTTGTGGGCATTATATCCAAATAGATTAAAGCAAATCCATTGAATTGGATGAAAAACAAGAAGAACTATTCCAAAAAAGATAAAATATAATACTGTAAGCGGATAAGCCAATATTTTTTGCATGACACAAAAATAAAAAACCGCTCCTATAGAAGCGGTTTTTTACAAATATTTATACGAACTAAAAAGTTTTTAGGCCAAATCAGGTTTTATGAATACAAATGATATCCTTAATAAAATCCCGGAAAATTATGATAAATGCCCCATTAAATTTAGCAGAATTCCTCGTATGCTTCCATTAAATTCTCAGAAATTAATTCTGCAGGCCTTCCTTCAATATGGTGTCTTTCAATCATATGTACCAATTCGCCATTTTTAAATAAAGCCATACTTGGTGATGATGGAGGAAATGGAATCATAAGATTTCTTGCTGCATCTACTGCCTCGGTATCTACCCCTGCAAAAACAGTGACAAGATGATCTGGCTTTTTTTCATTTTCCAGGCTTAATTTTGCAGCCGGCCTGGCATTCGCAGCAGCACAGCCACATACAGAATTCACCACTACCAGGGTAGTGCCTTTTTGTTTTATGGCATTTTCAACAGCCTCTGATGTATATAATTCTTCAAACCCGGCTGAAGACAGGTCTGCTCGCATTGGTTTTACTAATTCTTCTGGATACATAAGCATTTTTTTTATTTGAATTATTGGCAAAGATAATGAATTTGCAATAACCTAAATGAAAAGCTTAACCATTCTTTAAGTATAGTATTTATTGATATTATTCTATATTTGCGCAAATTTTACTAATGATATGATTAGGTGGTTTGCCGCAATTGTGGGTTATTTTCTATTTCGTCTACCGGGAGCTATTTTGGGCTTTTTAATTGGGAGTTTTCTTGATAATCTAAATAGTGGTTCAGGTTCAAGAACGGTCTTTAGTGATTTCACGAGGCAACAGGTGTCGCCTGCAGACTTTGAACTAAATCTTCTTTCATTGTGTTCTATTGTCATTAAGGCAGATGGACAGGTGAGTCAGCGTGAATTGGACTATGTAAGGCAATATTTTCTCAGTACATATGGCAAGGATAAAGCTAATGCAATTTTTAAGACATTTAATGAGGTTATTAAAAACAGAGAAATATCGGCTCAGCGTATCTGTACATACCTGAATCAGCGTACGCGCTATGAGGTACGATTACAATTGTTGCATTTTCTTTTTGGCATAGCTCAGGCCGATGGGGCCATAAGTAATCCCGAGATCGAAAAAATAAAGGAAATCGCTGCTTACCTCAGAGTTGGAAGGCAAGATTTTGAAAGCATTAAGGCTATGTTTATCAAGTCTGCAGACAATGCCTATAAAATATTAGAAATAGAAAAGGGGGTTTCAGACGATGAAGTAAAAAAGGCATATCGGAAAATGGCGAAAAAGTATCACCCGGATAAAGTGATAACGAAGAATGAGGCTATTAAAAAAGGGGCTGAGGAAAAGTTCAAGGAAGTTCAGAGAGCTTATGAGCAGATACAAAAGGAAAGGGGAATATAGTTGACATACAAAATGATGAAATTGCTTGCCTCAGACTATCTTTTAATACTTAAACCCAATTATTTTTAAAAGAATTTTGCATGTATGACTTTTGGTTTTATTGCAAACTTGGAATTGACCATGTATTGGATTGGGGCGCTTATGATCATGTTTTATTTCTCGCCGCTCTTACTGCTCCTTTTACCTTTAAGCATTGGAAGAGAGTAGTTGTATTAGCCACATTATTTACCATCGCTCATTGTCTTTCCTTACTATTATCTGCCTATGACATTATTAATGTTGATGTAGAATTAATTGAATTCTTAATTCCATTAACCATATTGTTGACTGCTGTTAGTAATATAGTGCAGGTTTTTATGGCCCAAGGTAAAAAAAATGCATACCTGCTTGAATTTGCCACAACTTTTTTTGGTATAATACATGGGTTTGGGTTTTCTAATTACTTCAACATGTTGATGAGTGAAGAAGAAGAAAAAATTGGGCCTTTGTTAGGTTTTGCCAGCGGAATAGAAATTTCCCAGATCACAGTAATATTTTCAATACTAACCCTGGCTTTTATTATGCAAAGTAAGTTTGGCATGAGGCGGTCAGTATTCACAGTACTAATTTCTTCAGTAATTGTTTTATTTACCATACCTATGCTATTAAATAGCTGGTCGTGGTAGCGGTTATATGTTTATTTTGCCCTTTTAACTTTAATAAGTATGAAGGGAATAATTTTTCAGGTTTTATTTGCCAGACAACGGTTTTAATTAAAAATTAACCGTATAAGGTTGTGGAACTTTTCCAAAGCAGGTATCTTAGTGCTTTACCAGAATTAACATGGGGCATACAAAGATTCTGTTTGGTGAAACAAAGTAAACAGGAAAAATACGACAAAGCTTATTTGAGAATGGCTCATGAATGGGGTAAATTATCCTATTGTAAGCGCAAACAGGTAGGAGCTATTGTGGTTAAGAAGAGGATGATTATCTCGGATGGATACAATGGTACACCAACCGGATTTGAAAACTTTTGTGAGGATGATGAGGGATATACCAAATGGTATGTTCTACATGCTGAGGCAAATGCCCTGTCAAAGGTGGCCGCTTCAACGCAGTCTTGTGAAGGCGCCACTTTGTATATTACGCTATCACCCTGTCGGGAATGCAGTAAGCTTATTCACCAATCTGGAATAAAACGTGTGGTATATCAAATTGAATATAAAGATAATTCAGGATTAGAATTTCTAAAAAGGGCAGGGGTTGAATTACGACACTTACCTACTATTGAAAGTACTGTTTAAAATATAACTTAGACTAAATGAAGAAGCATTATTACATATGGCCAACAATCGTAGCCCTGGCTATGTCTCTTGGAATCTTTGTTGGTGGAAAACTTCATTTTAACGATACGCCAGAGAAATTATTCACAACGAATTCTAAAAAAGATAAGCTTAACAGACTTATAGATTATATTGATTATGAGTATGTTGATGATATTAATACAGATAGTATAGTAGATATTACAGTAAATAATATTCTGGACAAACTGGATCCTCATTCTGTCTATATTCCCAAAAGCGAAATGACCCGGGTAGCTGAAAATATGAAGGGGGATTTTGTTGGCATAGGGATAAATTTTTATATGTATAAGGATACTATTACGGTAATTCGAACTGTAGAAAAGGGTCCTAGTTTCCTTAAAGGTATAAAGGCGGGAGACCGAATATTGATGGCTGGCGGTGATACACTTTATGGAAAAAGACTACCAAGTGATGTTATTGTAGATAGATTGAAAGGACAAAATGGTTCATCAGTTCAACTTCAGATTTATCGTAAATCTGAAGATAAACTATTTAAGGTAAATCTTAAGCGAGACCGCATACCAATAAAAAGCGTTCAGGCATATTATATGCTTACCCCTGAAATGGGATATATTAAAATAAACAGATTTGCCGAATCTACCTATAAAGAATTCAACATGGCACTGCGGATATTGCAGCGTCAGGGGGCAAAAAAGCTAACTCTTGATCTAAGGGATAATCCTGGAGGTTATCTGGGAATTGCAGAGCAGTTAGCTGACGAATTTTTAAAGGATGGTAAGTTAATCTTATATACTAAAAATAAAAAAGGGAAAATAGAAAAAACCTTTGCTACAAAAAAGGGTAATTTCGAAGATAAACCTGTCTATGTTCTAATAAACGAACGCTCCGCGTCCGCAAGTGAAATAATAGCAGGAGCCCTGCAAGACAACGATATAGGAACAATAGTTGGACGCAGATCTTTTGGCAAAGGATTGGTTCAGCGAGAAATGGAACTGGGCGACGGCTCAGCCGTTCGCCTGACAGTATCGAGATATTACACACCTACAGGTCGTTCTATTCAAAAGACTTATAAAAATGGAAATAAGGACTATTATCAAAAATTTACAGATCGCTATCATAACGGAGAGCTGATTTCTGTTGATAGCATCAAAGTAGCAGATTCTTTGAAGTTCACCACTCCTAAGGGGAAGGTGGTTTACGGAGGGGGCGGCATAATTC
>NZ_JBATGR010000337.1:0-1609 GCF_049665975.1 Eudoraea sp. | reverse complement strand
CAATCAAATTATAGTCGATTTGGTCGACGATTATTTCATTTACGCCTGTGGGTTCAATATCGTCACCGCTACAACTGGAGAGTAGGGCCATAACAAATATTGTCAATAGAAAAGGGGCATTTTTCATTTTGAATTAATTTTGAGAGTTATTTTCTTACACAAAGTTAAGAAATAATGGTAAAATTTATTAAAATAAAACAATTTATTCGTCCAGATAGGTTAATATTCCGCCAATTGGAAAATACAAGCAATATATGCTTATACATCTGATCTTTTTTGGTTTAAATTATGTATAATTCCAGGAATAAACTAGCTATCCATAAGTTACAAATTTCCGACTCACATTAGAAGAAAAACGTATAAATTATAAAACCCTGAGCTTTTTTAAAGCCAGGGTTTGATTCTATTTTATATGGAAGGGATACTTAATTTGCGTTGGTCCCAATATCGGCTATTGCAACAACTAAATCAGGATTATCAGGACTATCCTGAATACTTACATGACCATCTAAGTTTAAAAGCTTATCAAAATCAATCGGGGTACCATCATTAAGCTGTGTTACCACTGTAGTACTCACGGCACAGGTACAGGGTTCTAAGGTAATTAAAATAGGCCCACCTTCAGCAGCACTATTAAGGCGGACGTAGGCAGGGTGTTCTTCGGTGTTGGTGTTGTTTAGCTCAATTAAAATTGTGGTATTATCATTACTATCTCTGGTAAGGGTAGCAGTTCCTGTAATACCTGAGCCATTGGCGGAAACCAGGTTGTACGCAAGCTCATCCACAATAATTTCATTTACTCCGGTAGGTTCTATACTATCGTCACTACCGCAACTTGAGAGTGCAGTTAGAGCAACAAAAAGTAATAAATAAAGGGCTTTTCTCATTTTCTTTTTTTAAATGTTCAGTTTCTTAGACGAATTTATGTCAAACAATTAGCAAGTTTGACCATTGAATTGATTTTTTCGGTGAGATGTATTAATATATCGTTTAAGGTAATTTTAAGAGTTTGAAAGAGTATTCATCTGACATATGTAAGAACCGGATTTATTCCTGGTGTATTTATGCCGTGGATGATTTATAAAGTGTGCGAGATTATGCGGTTGGGAATAATACTAAGATGTTTAATTCAGAGAAGTTTTTGAACATACTATAAAGGAATGGCAGGCGAGTCCTTAAAAACTCTATTTGACATACGACATCTTTGTAGATCATCCGGTGGATGAATTATAAAGTGTGCGGGTTGATACAGCTGGGAATATTTCTAAGATTATAGCACCTAGAGAGGCGAGACCTCAAAAAAGCTATTTGACATAATATAAATTATGGTTCAAATATGGTTATAGTGTAAAACGGCGTATACTGCCGTATTTGATATAATTGTAGATATAGTAACACGCAAGTGTTCTATATCGTCGCAGCCGCATCAGCTCGCCGAAAAAAGTAATTACCCACTGGGCAATCACTTTTTCTCGCGTATGTCAAAGCCGTTTTACTGTAATGTTCGTGCATATTCGTAAGCTATAATTCTATTATATCAAATATCCCTCAATGTTTCGTCAATTGAGCGAATTATGAACAGGGTCATTAAACTTGTTCAGCGGTATGC
>NZ_JBATGR010000336.1:0-3986 GCF_049665975.1 Eudoraea sp. | reverse complement strand
GCCATTAGTAATTTGGACTGTACTATCCCTTAAAAACGATTCATAATCACTCAATTCATTTTGAATGCTGGCAGTATTGAATTTGGTTAAACCTTCAGTTTCAATTTTCTCATTAATTATCTCATCGGCATTTTTAAAGTTGGAGGAGTACCCATTAGAGCCCAAAAACCATAAAATAATTGAAATCGCGAGGATAATTTTACCAGCACCATACACAAAACTTTTGGTCTTTTCAATTACCGTATATGCCACATTCTTTAAAAGGGGTAACTTATAACTTGGCATTTCTACCATAAAAAACGACCTGCTTTTTATATTAAGAACTTTGTTGAGGATCATTGCAGATACAATTGCGGCTCCAAACCCAATTAAGTATAATAAAGTAAGTGTGAGTGCCTGATAACTGAGACCTACAATTCTACCTTCAGGAATAACCAATGCAATAATGATGAGATATACCGGAAGTCGTGCAGAACATGTTACAAATGGCGTTACCAAAATGGTAATAAGACGTTCCTTCCAGTTTTCAATATTTCGAGTGGCCATTACCGCCGGAATAGCGCAAGCCGTACCGGAAATTAATGGAACTACACTTTTACCACTTAAACCAAATGGCCTCATAATACGATCCATAAGGAATACTACCCTGCTCATATATCCAGACTCCTCCAAGAGTGCTATAAACAAAAATAAAAAGGCGATCTGAGGAATAAATATTACAATTCCTCCGATACCAGCAAGTATCCCTTCGGCTAAAAGATTAGTGAACATTCCCGGCGGCATGGTTGTTTTTATCCAATTGCTTGCAGCGGCAAATTGCTCGTCAATAAAATCCATTGGAATACTACTCCAATCGTAAATTGCCTGGAAAATGGTCAATAAAATGATCAGGAAAATTAAGTAACCCAATATCTTATGGGTTAAGATCCTATCTAATGTAGCTCTGAATCCCTTGGCGGCATTTCTGTCTACCTTGTAGGTCTCTTTTAATACGCCGTTTATAAATTGATAACGGAGAATGGTCTCCTTTTGTTGCAGTCTTTTTAATTCTGCCTTGGTCTTTGTGGTAAATGAAGAGGTGTCTTGCACTGCCTTTTTCTCAATAGGCATAAAATTGACATCCTGTGTAATTACAAGCCACAACTTATAGAGATCTTCATTAGGAAATGTCCGTTGTAATCTTTCAAAATATTCCGGTGCTATAACTGTGGCATCTACATTTGGTTTAACAGATAAATTTTTATAATCTGCAATCAATTGGCGAATTCGCTCTATCCCTGTACCTTGTCTTGTGCTTACCAGCGCTATTTTGGTATTTAATTTTTCTTCAAGGAGAGATACATCCAGGGTAATTCCCTTTTTAGGCATCCGGTCCGACATATTGATGACCAAAATTGCGGGGATTTTTAAGTCCTTTATTTGAGTGAAAACAAGCAGATTTCGCTTTAAATTTTCAACATCACTAATAACCACAGCTACATCGGGGAAATCCTTATCGTTTTTGTTGAGAAGTAATTCCACAACAACACTTTCGTCGAGGGAAGTCGTATTTAAACTATAAGTGCCCGGGAGGTCCAGAATATGAGCTTTAACGCCTCGGGGCAATTTACAGACACCCTCCTTTTTCTCAACAGTTATCCCAGGGTAATTACCTACTTTTTGATTCAGACCGGTTAATTGGTTAAAAACTGAGGTCTTTCCTGTATTGGGGTTACCGATAAGAGCTACATTAATATTTTTACTCATAATGTGGCTTTATCTTCTATCAGCTCCAACTCAATTTGGAAGGCAATGGATCTTCTGATGGCAATATGAGAACCATTAACATTTATGTATAACGGATCTTTTAGAGGGGCTATTTGAATCAATTCTACTTCATTTCCCGGAAGGCATCCTAATTCTAATAATTTAATAGGCAGCATACCTTTGGTAAATTCTTTAATAATTCCCCTTTCACCTCGCTTTAAATGTGCAACAGTTGTAACCAATTTTTATTTAGATTGATTTTAAGTAAGGACAAAAATAATGGAAAAAGATGAGGTATAAAGGCAAATATTAAAAAAAGAAAAACAGGAATTTTCTTCAAATAAGAAGATTGGGTTGGACCGGAATTGACACCTTAATTAAGGTAAGACATTTTTAAAACTTCCAGATCCTGCAATAATTTATCCATTTCCTCTTTGTTCGTACCGTCATAAGTACCCCTTATTCTGCGATCTTTATCGATTAAAATAAAGTTTTCCGTATGGATCATATCAAATGGTCCACCGTCACCATCAGTTTTCACGGCCAGATAAGATTTTCTGGCCAGCTCATAAATGTGTTTTTTCTCGCCGGTGACCAAATTCCATTTATTATCATTAACTCCTTTTTCTAATGCATATTTTTTTAGTTGAGCAACAGAATCTATATCCGGCGTAACGGAATGCGATAATAACAACACATCTTTGTCATTTGCAATCTTTGACTGCAAATAGACCATATTTTTAGTCATTATCGGGCATATGGTGGGGCAGGTGGTAAAGAAGAAGTCGGCCACATAGATTTTATCTTTATAAAAATCCTGCGTTATGGTCTCCCCGTTTTGATTAGTAAGTGAAAAATCGGCAATGGTATGGTATTTTTTTACATGGACCAGGGTACTATCTACCAATTCTGAATTAAAATCTGCGGGTTGATATACCGGGAGTACAATCTTAGGCTGCAAGGCATTGTAAAACAAATAAATGATAATTATAGAAAGTAAAAGGAGTACGATTCCAAAAAATTTGTATTTACTGAAGAAAGAAAGCATTCGTAGTTTTTTGCAAAGGTACAGCAGCAAATGCTAGCATTCAAAAACTTTGATATGGGTTTGCTGCTAAAACTTTCTTAAATATCTGCACGCGACCACAGTTTCTTTTTATAAGACCTTGTAAAAGTGTACTTTTGTGCGTTTTACTTATAAAATCTATTAATGAGTCCTATACTTATAAAGACTATACAGTTTTTCCTGAGTCTTTCACTTTTGATTGTCCTTCATGAATTAGGACATTTTATCCCGGCTAAGATATTTAAGACGAGGGTGGAGAAGTTTTATCTTTTTTTTGACATTAAATTTTCCCTTTTTAAGAAGAAAATTGGAGAAACGGTTTATGGGATAGGATGGCTGCCACTTGGAGGTTATGTTAAGATAGCGGGCATGATTGATGAGAGTATGGATACGGCCCAAATGGCTGAAGAACCTAAGCCCTGGGAGTTTAGATCTAAACCGGCCTGGCAACGACTCATTATTATGCTTGGAGGTGTTACCGTAAACTTTATTCTGGCAGTTATCATTTATATTGGAATGGCATATTCTTATGGCGACCAGTACATACCCATGGATAGTTTAAAGGACGGCATATGGGTTAGGGAAAAGAATATTGGTGATGAACTAGGAGTGCAAACCGGGGATCATATTGTAGCTATTGATGGGGAAGAAGTTGAAAATTTTGATAGTCTTTTGGGAGAGATAATCAATGGTAACACCATGACCATTGAAAGAGATGGAACCATTATTGAAAAGGAGATTCCTGTAGATTTCATAGCCACATTATTGGAGGACGAGGATAAAATTCGATATATAATAAGCCCCAGAATTCCTTTTATTGTGGGTGGCATTGCTGACGAATCAGCGAACAAGGATTCGGGCTTGAAAGTACAGGACCAAATAGTTAGCATTGGAGATCATAGGATTACGTATTTTGATGAAGCCAAACCCGTAATTGAAAGTTATACGAACCAAAAAGTGAATCTTATAATTAGAAGAGATGGAAGGGAAGAACAAATACCAGTAGTAATTAGTGATTCGGCAACTATTGGAATCTCCACGGGCTCCCTGCCGTTTGATAAAATGGAGGAGATGGGCTATTTTAGGTTAGAGACCAGGAAATACACTTTTGCAGAGTCAATCCCGGCAGGAATTGATAAAGGGGTTACAACGCTTACCAGTTATGTAAAACAAC
>NZ_JBATGR010000335.1:0-4436 GCF_049665975.1 Eudoraea sp. | reverse complement strand
CCCTTAAACCTTATGGAATTTCGACACAACAATTTAATGTCTTACGTATTCTAAGAGGTCAGCAAAGTAAACCTGCTAATCTATCGACCTTAAACGAGAGAATGGTCAGTAAAATGAGTAATACAACGCGTTTGGTGGATAAATTAATGAATAAGGGTTATGTAGACAGGATTGTGTGCATGTCTAACCGGCGTAAAGTGGAAATTACCATTACTAAAGAAGGATTAAAAGCACTGTCTGAAATGGACCATATGATGGAAAAAGCAGAAAAAGAAATTTTAGATAATTTTTCCGACTTAGAACTCGAACAATTAAATCTTTTATTTAATAAATTTTAATATATATGAACAAATACCTTGAAAGCCTTAATTGGCGATATGCAACCAAAAAATTTGATAATCAAAAACAAATATCTGAAGAAGACCTGAATGCTTTATTAGAAGCGATTCGATTAAGTCCTTCTTCATATGGACTACAACCCTATCATATCTTTATAATAAAGGACATTAAACTGAGGGGGAAATTAAAAGCAGCCTCATGGGGTCAATCGCAAATCACTGATGCCTCTCATTTAATAGTCTTTGCTAACACTACTAATTTTGACAAGGATCTTATTGATAATTATTTAACTAATGTTAGCGACACCAGAGAAATTGAACTTAGTAATTTGCAACCTTATGGTGATTTTATGAAATCTAAATTAATAGATCTTCCTGATAACATAAAAGAAACCTGGTCGGCAAGGCAAACTTATTTGGCCTTAGGCAACTTACTTTCAGCGGCAGCAAGTTTAAAAATTGATGCCTGCCCCATGGAAGGTTTTGAACCCGAAACTTACAATGAACTATTAGGTTTAAAGGATAAAGGATTAAATACTTCCGTTGTAGCCGCCATAGGTTACAGGTCTGAAGAGGATGATACCCAACATTATAAAAAAGTAAGACAACCAAAAGAATTATTATTCACACATATATAACACGTAAATTTTTAAAACAATCATTAAAACAAAGTAAATTATTAAAACATGAAAAAGAATGTACTAAGTCTGGCTTTAGCCATAGTTTTTGGAGCCACAGCGGTTGCCAACTCTCCAATAAATGAAGAAAAAAAAGAAGTTAAAGCTAGTGAAAGCAAAGTTACCTGGAAAGCCTATAAAGTTACAGGTTCTCATACCGGAACTGTTAACCTTAAATCAGGTGCCCTGATGTTTGATGAAGGGAAACTGACAGGTGGAGAATTTGAAGTAGATATGACTTCTCTTATATCTACTGATCTTGAAGGAGAATATAAAGGAAAACTAGAAGGGCATCTTAAGTCTGACGATTTCTTTGGTGTAGAGAATAATCCAAATTCTACCTTGGTTTTTACAAAGGTAAAAGCCACAGGTAAAAACTCTTATGAAGTACAGGGAGATCTTACTATTAAAGGGATAACCAAGCCTGTTACATTTGACGTTTCGGTTTACGGAAGTAAAGCAACAGCCACTTTAAAAGTTGACAGAGCTCAATACGATGTAAAGTATGGTTCGGGAAGTTTCTTTGATGACCTGGGCGATAAAACAATATATGACGAATTTGATTTGGTAGTAGATCTGGAATTCTAATTCAAGTTCCCCCTTTATTAAATCCTGAATATTCTAAATAATATTCAGGATTTTTTTTTTGATAAAATCGAAAATAGAAACCTGTCTTTTCAGATGGGTCCTATAGGATTCTTTCCTTACCTCACGATAACAAATACAACATTTTTTTAGTCATATTTTGGCAAATAGTCAGTGAAATTAGATGTAAAACTATATTTTTAAAAAAAATTTAAAATGACATCAAAAGCAATATCTCGCTTGGTTTTTTCAATAGTTTTGGTACAATTTCTTTTTAGCAGTTGTAGTTCCGATCTTAATTATTCCATAGAAACAACCTTGAACCCATACAAAATATCACCTTTAACAGCTATCTTAAATATTGAAGCGGAAAAACCTTGCAATGTTACTATTAAAGTTTTGGGTACTTCACCGGTAGAGCAAACTTTTGAACTTAACGCCACCAAGTTAGAGATTCCTGTAGTAGGTTTATATCCCAATACTCTTAATGATGTTCTTGTTACTCTAGATTATGAGGGAGGACAATTAATTGATACGATAAAAATTAAAACAGCTAATACCCCAACTCATTTTCCCAGGATTGTAATTAACAAGTTAAATCGAAATCAAATGACACCAGGTATGCACGGCTGTGATATCCATTTTGCCAATAATGGAAAGTTTAATTCAGGTCCTATGATATTTGATGACCAAGGCCAGGTACGCTGGTATCTGGATTTAAGTTTTGCCGGTAAAATGGTTAGCCCATTTCAACGACTTAAAGATGGAACATTATTAATGGTAAGCAGGAATATTATTTATGAGTTTAATATGTTAGGTAAACTAGTCAAAGAAACTAAAATAAACCCTAATTATGGTATGCATCATGACGTCCTGGAATTGCCCGATGGTAATTTACTAATATGTGTTGGTAAAAAAGGAAATTTCATAGAAATAGACGGAGAGTCTGTAATGTCTGACAGTGATTTTATAATAGCATTTGACCGAAAGAAATCTGTAATTACAAAAGAATGGGATTTAGCTAAACATTTAGATGTGAGTAGAAATGAATTGAATTTTTTTAGGCCTGGTGATTGGCTCCATATGAACGGATTGGCCTTTGATCCAGGAGATAATTCAATAACTGTATCCGGGAAAAATCAGGGTTTGATAAATATCTCTTGGAATGATACACTTCAATGGATAATAGCGCCAAAAAAGAACTGGGGAAAATCTGGAAGAGATGGAAAAGGTTTTGATATAAATCCCTATTTGTTAACGGCGGTCGATTCTAACGGTAAATCGTATTCCAATGCCGTTCAAGATGGCAGTAAAAGCATAGATCAATTTGACTTTTCCTGGGGAATGCACGCACCCCTTCAAATGCCCAATGGGAATCTTTTAGTATTCGATAATGGCCCTTTGAGAAATTTTGAAAATAAACTACATTACTCCCGCGCAGTCGAATATAAAATTAACAAAAAGGATAAAACCGTAGAACAGGTTTGGCAATATGGCAAAGAAAGAGGTGAGGAATTTTTCTCATCAATTGTTAGTGATGTTGACTATCTGGCTGAAACAAATAATATTTTGGTTACTTCGGGATTTTTAAAAACTGCAACGAGTCATACCGCTAAAATAGTTGAAGTAGATTATGAGACTGGGAAAGAAGTTTTTGAAGCAACACTTTATATTAAAAATGAAAATGGGGATAAAACTAATAATTGGGGTCAATCAGATATTTTATATAGATCTGAACGATTAGAATTGAAGTATTAGCAATCCGTACCATTTATTTGAATCTCTTTATAAAATATAGGATTTTGGATTTATTTTTCCTATGAATTGATTTGTAATTATGAAATTCCTTTCTATATTTGACTCAATGAATTTTAGAATAGTTAATACTTGGTGGTGGAATAACTTACGTTTAAAGTCGTGAGCTAAGCACCATTGTAGTATTCTATACGAAAAGGCTTGTCTATCACGACAAGCCTTTTTGGTTTTTCAGAATTAGTTAATATCAAAATCTAAATTTTTGCAGATTATGACATATGAACTTAAAACATATTATAAAAAGATACTCGCAGATACCATAACCCCGGTAAGTGTATATCTAAAAATTCGTGATAAGTTTCCTAATAGTATTCTTTTGGAGAGTAGTGATTACAGGGCAAATGATAATACCTTTTCTTATATCTGTTGTAATCCCATTGCTTCCATCAGGGTGAAGGATGAGCAAATTACACAACTATTTCCAGACAAATCTATTAATAAAATAAGCATAAATAGCGGAACCGATGTTGTGAAAATTATACATGACTTCAGCCAAAAGTTCACGACCAAATCTAATGGTTTTAAATTTATAAATAATGGCTTGTTTGGCTATATGTCCTATGATGCAGTTAGGTACTTTGAAGATATTTCTATCACAAAAAAAGACGGCAGCCTGGATATCCCCGATATTTATTATGCTGTTTACCAAAATATAATAGCCATAAATCACTTCAAAAATGAGGCATATATATTTGCTCATTGCTATGATTCCGATAATAATATATCAGAAATTGAACAACTTTTAAATATAAGAAATTTTGCCTCATATAATTTCAGAAGAGAAGGAAAAGCTTCCTCAAATCTAAATGATGAAGAATATAAAGAACATGTATCCCTGGCTAAAAAGCATTGTAAAAGAGGTGACGTTTTTCAATTAGTCCTTTCACGAAGATTTTCACAAGGATTTAAAGGTGATGAATTTAATGTTTACCGAGCCCTTCGCTCTATTAATCCTTCTCCATATTTGTTTTATTTTGACTACGGAGATTTTAAAATCTTTGGCAGTTCACCGGAAGCACAA
>NZ_JBATGR010000334.1:0-28103 GCF_049665975.1 Eudoraea sp. | reverse complement strand
TCCATAAGTTTTCTGAAGAGGAAACAGGTTTGCAAAAAACCATTTGGCACCACGGGGGTAGCGTAAACAATTATAGAAATGAAATTGCGGTTTATCCTGAATCCGATCTGGGGATTTGTGTTTTATTAAACAATAATTCCAAACTCGCCAAAACATTGGTCCCGGATTTGTACAAGATAGTTAAAGAGGTATATGACCAGACTACACACAAAATTGCCCTGACTGGCGTTTCTAAGACTATACCAGCCCTTTGAGTGGCATATTAATTTAAAAAAATTTACAGCTTAAAAAAAAGCCAGAGCCATTGGTTTTTCAACCTCCAACACTATATTTATATAAGTTCTTGGCGGCGTCCTTTTAATTTATTAAAACAAGTACTATTTCATCGTAAAACCAGAGTACTTACTCGTCGGCTAAAACAGTACGTTTCCATTTAGATTCATGCTTTTTTGACAACTCGAACTATTTTTGCACAATATTCCAAAAAGCACATATTTACCCCTGTCATGGGTGTTATCTATAGCCTCTATTTATCCTGTTGGACGGTCCAGATTGGGGTACAGACTGTTAAGTCGTTGGGCCCTGTATACAGAATAGCGGATTTCCGGATCATAGATATGTAGTTCCCATATCTTTTCTGTAGCCGGTTCTTTGGTCACTTCCAGAATCCGGGCCCATTGATGGCCACCGAATGTTGGCATCAGCTTGCCTTCCTTATCCTTAAAACGCCCACCATCTGTTATAAGGATATTGCCGGTAGTAGGCATATAGTCGGCATCACTAATAAAGGGTGATACAAATCGTTCCTTTTCCGGGCCATAGGTCCATACCTCCTCTACTGTCCCGGCAACTTCATCTACCCGCAATTCCAGTGCCCTACTAAAACGTTCATCTTCCGGCATGGGGGGATTCGGGGGTATAAATCGTGCCCCGCCGTTGTCGAATAAAAGAAGCGTGCCCTGGGGTGTCAGTTCTAAACCGTGCTGGTGGCATGGCCAGGTAAAGTCTCCTATGGGCTCCAGGAGTTTATCGGACCAGGGCTTTTCCCAGCCAGTCTGATCACCGAGTATCCATTTTAATGCCCCGGTTTTCATATCAATTTTGTAAATCGCACATTGGAAATTCGAGGAGACAAGAACGGCATCTTCTTCTTCAATGTAATAAATAGCATTACAATGTGTAATATCATAGGGCAGGGGATCGTAAGTTTCTTTATAAATATCGTAGTAATGATCTCCACTTAAAGAACCATCACCCAGACGTCTGGGGTCCAGTATATCTACCAAAGACCATTTACGTAATGTGCTGCCATCGGGAGCAAACTCTATGATGACATCACCTGCAACGTCTGCGGTTTGTTTCTTAACAGAAGGAGGATACTCCACAGGGAAATCCTCCAGGGAACGTACTTCCAGTCCCAGACCAATGAAATTACCTGAGGCAAGCTCTATTACGTCGTGGTGAAACATATCTGTATCTACGGCAATACTTTCCTTTGATACGGGTTTGGTAACTGCGCCTGAAGAATACCATTCCTGAACTTTGTTCCCCAGCATATCTACTTCAAAAACACGTCCGTCTTCAACTCCTCCAAACATCAGGTTTCCATTATGTTTTCTACGGACTTCATCAATCCAATGATCTGTTTTCAGGTACCAAACTACATCCCCTGCTTCATTTACCGCAATAGCATAACCCCAGTCCGCATCATCATCAAATGGTTCTTTCCACCGAAACACAGTGAACATCGTTATACCCGGCTCCATCTCAGCGGTTTTCTCCTGTACCAGCTCCAGTGAAGGAAAATCTTCTGGCAATGGAGGGGTTTCAATAGTAAGGGAATCCAATAGGAGTTCCCTGCCATTTTCATCTCTGAGGGTTGCTGTAATATGATGTGTTTTTCCCGGTTTTAATCCTAGCACCAATACTTCATGATTCATTTTTAAAGAATCATCAGGTTGCACAATCTGCTTTGTTATCCCATCATCAATGGTTATAGTAGTATTTACGGGACGGTCTGAGGTAAAGCTTAGGATTCCGGCCAGGGGCGCATTTTTATTGGGATTGGGTACTAGTTGTACATTTAAGGCCACAGGAGGTCCCGCACAGCTGAGAAGGATTAGAGTAGCAAAAAATGCCAGCATGGCTAATCTGTAAGATCTTAAAATGCGGAGAATGATCAGCCAAGAATACACAGCATTCTTGAACCGATTACTTATATACATGAATTTCATCTGGTTTTGATTGGTAAATTTATATCGTAATATACAATCTTTTTTAAGGATTTTCCCCCAGCCTTTAATCAAAGCTGTATAAATTACAACGCAACCTTTAACCCTGCTATCAACTGATCAATTTCCTCGGTACTGGTATAATGCAAAAAAGACATTCTCAACACGCCTGGTTCTGCCGGTATAGCCATATCTTTAAGAGGTCTAACCGCATAAAAATTACCCATCCCCATCATGAGTTTATGTTGAGTTAAGCTAGCATATACTTCTTTGAGACTCTTATTAAGAGGAAGAATCGAAATTGTAGGCACTCTTCCATCGACTTTATGAGGACCTAAAATCTGAATATCATCCCGGGATCTCAAAAACTCCAGTAGCGGCTCCATAAGGGCTTTTTCTTGTGAACGAAATAATCTGTTCAGGGCTCTGTTTCTTTGAGAAGGCAATGCCTGTTCATCAAAATGATGTTCATACACGGTATCAAAATAATCCAATATGCCGCTCACCGAACCAATTTGAGCATGATCTGGTCCGGCAGGGGTTAACATACTTCTGGTAATACCCTCCTTGAAAAAATGAGACTGATTTTCCATTTTGACAATCAATTCTTTCTTAACATACATCAACCCTAAATGTGGCCCATAGGTCTTGTATAATGAAAACAGATAAATATCTGCTCCCAATGCTTTTAAATCCGGAAAGCCATGTGGAGCGTAGGCCACGCCGTCTACCGCACAAAGAGCCCCGTTGGCATGTGCCCTTTGACTTATTTCTTTTACCGGGTTCACATGACCGATCACATTTGAACAATGAGGAAATACCACCATCCGGGTTCGGTCAGAAAATAAACCGTCTAAATCCTCCAGGCCTAATAAGCCCCTTTCCCGATCTACATGCCACTCTACAATTTTAAGTCCCCGGTCTGCCAATCTTCTCCATGCCCCTGCATTGGCTTCATGATCCTGACAGGAAACGATAATCTCGTCTCCGTCTTTCCACATAGGCCGCATGGCATTTGCCAGCACATATACATTTTGGGTGGTTGACGGGCCGAAGTGAATTTCAGATTCTTCTACATTCAGGTACTCGGCCATCCTCCTATAAGAAGTATCCATCATATCTCCGGCCAGCATAGAAGCAGGATATGGATAATAGGGTTGCACCTTGTTTTTCATATAAAAGTCAGTCAACCGGCTAATAAATTGTATACACGGATAGGATCCTCCCGCATTTTCAAAAAAAGCCCATCCGTCCAGGGTAGGTTCAGAAAAAGCTGGAAAGTGTGAGCGTACAAATTTTAAATCAAGTTTCATAAATAGCATTCTTAAATTAGTTATAATACGTTTAGGAACAGGCCAATACTTTTTTGTCAAAAGCATATTTCAGGTACTTGCCAATTTTACCTACCCTTCCAAATGTCATATGTTTTCGGAATTACAAGACGTCTAGATTTATTCTAAATTATACACATTATATGTCCTGGACCATGCCACTGATTGGCCAGGTTTAATAAATATATTAAAATATAACTCAGGACTAATTACATGACTACATCCCCAAAGATTTACTTTTTTTGTTTTAAAACTTCCGGTTTCACTAATTCCAATATTATTGCTAAGGTCTATTATTTCCCATGCTGCGTCAACATTTTTATTACCGGTGAGGTTGCTAAAATAGAATTGCTCATTGGGCGTTCGGTTGAATTTAATTTCATTTTGCCCTATTTCAACTTTTTGCTCAGGATTAACAGTTTCCCCAAATTTTTTAGGTTTTAATTTAAATTGAAATTTTAATACATAATTATTCCCCACAAGTCCTTTATTTATTGCTATAAAATTATGCCCGTATTCGTTCGTGCTAATATCTTTTTCACCCGTATTTTCTAAGTAGTATTTGATTGTAAAATTACTTTCATGCAATTCAACTTCTTTTTCCAATAAATACGAATAACCGTTGCTATTTTCTGATAAACATTTAATTAAAACTTTATTTGATTTAATAATAGTAGTAAACTCAGCTGGTTTAATAGGGTAATTTTTACTAAACAGATATTGATTATCATCTTTTTTTAATAAACCCACACCTATTTTGTGAAACCAACCCCCTATATCAGTCTCATTGTATCCTAATGCCGAATCAATTCCGAATTCATTGTAGAATCCTTTACCAAAATAATGTTCATTTTCACAATCAGGTCGCTCAATACCGGATAAATGAATGTTTTGAAATTTTACTTTTACAATTTTTCCTGTCCAGTCAAATCTTGAAGAATTATAATTCTCCTGAGGTAGGTCAATATGAATTTCCAGATTTTTGTTTTTAAGTATATGCGGCATAATTTAAAAGTAGTAATAGCTTAATACTAAACAATTATCATGAAATAAAAAAACCGCTACAATCTATTTTAGCGGTTCTTTATTCTTAAATGTAAATTAAATTTTTACATTATCTTGTTTGATTGATCAAGTTCAAGAAATACTTACGACTTTAATCTCTTAAAGATAAATCGGGTGATAAAAATACCTGTTCCATCGCCTTTCCCTGCGTCACTTTCAACGCCACTTGTCACGAATGCCAATTCCCACCCTTCTGTAATCATGGTATTGACCTTTGATGAAAGTAAGGCATCATTTGAAGCAACATTTTGAAAATTAATACCTGTTGCACTGTAGAAATTTAGAATTTTAGTTTCATCAAAATTATCCACCTTGGCATCTCCTCGTTTTGATTTATTCTGCTTTTTATTTTCTTCTGTTCTGGATGAGGTATATTCCTTATAATCTTTGTCTTCCTGGGCGGAAATGATCCTGGACCTTCCAAGTCCCATTGGAACTACCGATTCAATACTGGTTACAATTCTATACTCAAAGGTTTGCGCCTTAATTTCAATTATTGAAACGAATAATAAGGCTGCGAATAAAATTTTTTTAATCATTTTGTTGGTTTTTTTAGTTTTAAACTTTGTTATATTAAGTACTAACTTATGATTTGGATAATTATTACAAAATCATCAATAATAATCTATTATAAAGCGCTTACAGATAGTCAAACTCACCGGTGTATTTGCCTAAAAACGTAATCATAGTTTCTATTTGTATTTTCAAGATGCCTGTGCAGATGACTCCTTTCTCCCTGGTATTAGGCTGAAAAGCTCGCAGTACAACCGGATATATGATTTCAAATTTTTTACCAACGCGGCAATCTGGCTCGTTTACTAAAAAGGTTTACCAAACCTTTTTTAACGCTTCTCCCTGTTTTGATAATGAAATATTTTTCGTTCAGGCAACGGCAATGTTAAATATTGCTTTTCCATCGGGATCAATTGCTAACGGGGGTTCCCAGTTTTAGGCATATCAATTTATTTTAAATAAAAATCATACCATTCAAAAGTCTTCCAACAACCATTTCAAGGCTGCTTTTCGTTCCGGAAAAATTTTTGTTTCCCAACCCAGATTTCTCGTAGATATTTCGTAGAATGAGGCTATTTGTTGGGCTTCAATGTCCTTAGGTTTGAGAAGTGCGATGCGAATAGATTTATTCATACCCCATTTATTGTATAATTCATAGGGAAGCTTAAAAATGTCGGCCCTGTTTAAATTAGTTATAATATTCTGCGACTCTACTAACACTTTGTATACCTTTTTTTTATTGGTAATTTCAATCGCTGAGATAGAAGATTCAAATAAATCCTTTGCTGAATTAGAACCGTTGTATACCAAAACAACTATCCGATACTTTTCATCAAATTTAACTTTCCAATTCATAGCTAATGCCGTAATTTAACACTTAATTTACAAAATTAATTTTGGATAATAATTGATTGTTAAACTTGACGGGAGCCTTTATTTAATGTAGTTTAGGAAAATATAAGGTGGGTTTTACATTCGCCAATAATGCTTGCATAAAAAACATTATGATTTTAAAAATAAACAACCAGAGTTTTGAGGTAGACGTTGATGTGGCTACTCCTTTATTATGGGTCATCCGCGAACAAGCCGGTTTAACCGGCACAAAATTTGGATGTGGCATTGGACAATGTGGTGCCTGCACCGTGCAGCTTGATGGCGTACCCATACGGTCTTGTCTTACCCCATTACAAGCCGCGGCTGATAAAGAAGTAATTACCATTGAGGGTATCGCTAATGATAGCGAACTACATACAATACAGCGCGTGTGGATTGAAGAACAGGTTCCGCAATGCGGTTATTGCCAGTCGGGACAAATCATGTCTGCACATGCCTTATTGGCAAATAATACGTCACCAACGGACAAGGATATAGACGAGGCTATGAGTGGCAATATTTGCCGTTGTGGCACCTATTCCCGTATTAAAACAGGAATCAAGCGTGCGTCAGAAGAATTAGCTGCGGCATCATCAATAAATACAGAAAACAATGGGTAAGTGGACCAGACGAGCATTTATTACCACAGGCGTACTTACCGGAGGTGCTTTGGTAGTTGGAATTGCCATTAGACCAGGAAACCGTGCTGGGAAAGTCAGGGATTTAATTGCGGGGGAAGGAGATACGGTACTTAATATCTGGCTGAAAGTTAATACAGATAACAGCATTACGGTCATTGTTCCTCATGCCGAAATGGGACAGGGGGTCCATACCACTTTGCCTATGATGCTGGCCGACGAAATGGATGCGGATTGGAAAAATATTAGAATGTTAGAAGCTCCGGGGAATAAAGAATATGCTAATTATGCCATGGGTAAAGGATTTATTATGGGTCCAAAAGATATCCCTTCCATGCTTATCGGAACCGTTGATGGCTTTTTTTTAACGGCCACTAAGCAAATCAGTCTTCAAATGACAGGGGGAAGTTCTTCTGTACGTTTTACAGGAATGTTCGCTATGCGCGTTGCAGGAGCAGCAGCCAGAGCAGTATTATTAGAGGCTGCATCAGAGGAATGGAACGTTTCCACAGAGGAATTAATGGTTAAAAACAGTATAATTTCGCACCCACCCAGCAATAGAACGGCACCTTTTGCGAGTTTTGTTGATAAAGCGGCCAGTTTAGCACAACCAGCCAAACCGCGTCTTAAGACATCTGAAGAATTTACGATAATGGGGACTTCGCCTCCACGTTTCGATATCCCGTCAAAGGTAGATGGAACAGCGAATTTTGGAATTGATGTATCTCTTCCAAACATGAAATATGCAGCCATAAAAGCTTCCCCTGTATTTGGTGCCAAGGCTAAGCCTTTGGAGGCAAGTGCCATTAAGGATATGCCGGGGGTGCACAAAATTGTGAATCTTGAAGGGGCCATAGCCGTAATTGCAGATGGCTATTGGTTGGCAAAAAAGGCCATAAACGAATTGCCTGTTGAATTTAACAAAAGTGATCACGATGCGGTAGGATTGAATGATATTTATGATCAGTATTTAAGAGATATGAATACTGCAATTAACGAGGGGAATGAAGAAAAAGATGTTAAAAAAGGAAGTATAAAGGACATTTTTAAAGAAGCTACAAATGTGCTAGAGGCCGAATACAGGGTACCTTATTTTGCCCATGCCACAATGGAACCCATGAATTGCACTGCTTTGGTAAAAGAAGATGGATGCGAGATCTGGGTGGGAAGTCAGAACCCCTTAGGATTTGCAAACAGTGTAGCCGAAGTACTGGATCTGGACCAGGAGAAGGTAGTGGTACATAACCAATATCTTGGTGGTGGGTTTGGTCGAAGATCTGTGCCCGATGTGGCCATTCAGGCAGCTTTAATTGCTAAAGAAGTAGACTATCCGGTTAAGCTCATCTGGTCTCGTGAAGACGATATAAGACAAGATCATTACAGGGAAGCCAACATCAGTCGGTTTAAAGCGAGCCTTAATGATTCAGGTCAAATTAGTGCCTGGAACAATCAGTTTGTATTTAAGCACGATCCGGAAGAAGCCCCGCACATTCCTTATGGCGTAGAAAATCAATATATTCATTATACGAATAGCGAAACACATGTACCCTGGGGGTATTGGCGGAGTGTAGATTCTTCTATGCACGCTTTTTTCACAGAGTCCTTTATGGATGAGTTGGCGTTCAGAGCCAATAAAGATCCTTATCAATTCAGACGGGAACATCTTACTAATGCACCCCGATTTTTAAAGGTGCTTGATCTGGCTGCTGAGAAAGCCAATTGGGGAGAAGCTCTTCCGGCTAACTGGGGAAGGGGTATATCACTTCATCAGTCTTTTGGAACCATTGTTGCTCAGGTGGCCGAGATAGAAATAGTTGAGGACGCTCTCAAGGTGCACAGGGTGGTTTGTGTAGCCGACCCGGGTTTTGCGTTTCACCCCGACGGTTTTACTGCACAAATGGAAAGTGGTATTGTTTTCGGACTTACTGCTGCTTTATATGGCGAAATAACAATCGAAAACGGGGCGGTGAAGCAAAGTAATTTCCATGACTACCAAATGGTACGTATGCACGAATCCCCTAAAATAGAAACCCATATCGTTACCAGCGATAACTGGCCAGGTGGTGCAGGTGAACCAAGTACCCCAGGTATTGCACCCGCTTTAGCAAATGCAATTTTTAATGCATCTGGGATTCGGATTCGAGAGCTACCCGTGAAAAATCATGAATTTAAGGCCAATACCAGGATATTAGGCTAATAAAATTACCTTAAAGTATTTTAATTGATGACTTATTTTAGGAATGAGTCATGCCATATCCAATAGTATAAAAAGCAAAAAGGAAGACTGTAAATACAGGCTTCCTTTGCTGGGAATATAGCTTAAAAAGTTTATTTAAGAACCAGGATTAAGTAGTTTCTCTTCTATATCGTTTTTCCGTTTTTCCAGTATTTCCTGTTTCCTGGCGAGGATTATTTGTTGATTTTTAATTGCGGATAGTTCATTTATTAATAATTTCTTTTCAACAGATTCTGTATCCATGGAAACATTTAAATTATCAATAGTATTTAAGTTGTCTTGGGTATAGATATCTAATTGATTAATGAGGTCTTGAATATCAGCAAAAGCTCTTTTGGTATAATACCTTCCCATTTCAAAATCTTTTGGGTCTGAAGCCTTTTCTAAATTTTCGATCCCATCCAAAATTGGGTCCACAGCCTTATCACAGCCACATATATCAATCAGTTTCTTAGCTTTTTCTAATGCTTCCAGGGCTTTATACGCATAATACTTTTGATGATCAAAATTTTTGGAGCTAAAAGATTTCTTAGCGTGATTTAACGCATAGGAGGCAGAAGTATAGGTATTGTCGCATTTAGCAGATACCAATAAAGTGGTTAGAATAAATGTAAAAGATAATAGAAATTTGGTAGTCATGGTAATTTATTTTAAGATTAGGGATGGTAAAGGAGGCAAACTTTCCTGAATAAAAAAAAAATATGTGGTCAACGGTTATTTTTTGTAGTCAAAATACTATTAAAGGCGGTTTTAAGATGTAAAAAGGGCTCTATATTAACAAACCACTTTTATAATTATCGGGCCAATTCCTGTCACAATAAATAAACTACAAGAAAACCTAAATAAGTCCCAAGTGCATTACCTAATGTTCCTACCAGGATAGCAGGTAAGATGAGTTCATTTCTGTTAAAGGTTTCAGCAAGAGCTATTGCCGTGGTGCCTCCGCCAATATTGGCCTGACTGATTATGGAAATCATTTCCCAATCCCGGTAAATAAAACTGCCTAATAGAATCACCAGTATCCCATGCAGAAATACCGCAATTGAAGCAAAGAGCAATAAAGTAAGTCCAATCTCCTTAAGTTCTATTACCGAACTAATTTCACAATAAGCCCCAATTACTGCCAGAAATAGGTATACCAGATACAATCCGAGAAAGTGGCTTCCCTTTAAGCCTTGCACAAAACGGGTTTGTGCCAATAAAATCCCAATCGTAGAAAGGGTTAATATTGAAGGGATTTGAGGGAAGAGGTTGGTTGTTAATTCAGAGACATAATACGCGAAAACTCCCAGAAACAATAACCATATTAGAGAATTAAAATTAAGTTGTTCTTTATCCTCTGCATCTAATGTTGGTGTAGATGTTTTAATCTTTTTATCTTTCCAGAATGTTTTTAAAATGGCTGGAAAAGATAGTGTGACAATAATCCATAGCGTTGTAATTACATTGTCGACGGCAATAGTTCCGGCATATAGAATACCTCGTTCCTGAAAATCATACTCCAGTGCTATTGCATTAAAGTTGACGCTACCTCCTGTATAGGTTCCTGTTAACATACCGGCTATAATTTTTCCATCTTCACCCAGTACGTCCTGAGGCGATATCAGATACCAGGAAAATAGAATACCCAGAGTGGTTGCCAGTGAACCTATTAAAAATAGAATTATCATAGGGGCTCCAGCCTTCTTTATTGAATTAAGATTAACCCCCAGCAATAAGTAAAATATAGAAATAGGTGCTAAATAAGTAAAAATACCATCATATAAGGGAATGGAATTTGAAGCGGAAGGAATTAATCCCAGGTTAGCGATAACTGCCGTAAAAAGTATTACCAATAATGCCGCTCCAAGTTTTTTACCAAATCTAGTTTTAGAAACATAATCCGCCAGGATCACCATTAAACATAATACCCCTAAAACATAAACCGGGTTTTCAATAAAGTTCATTGCCTAAAGATATCAAAATAATAGTATGCCAGATCCCGCCGGGGTTTTTTACTTATTGGTATAAAGGTTAATTTGATATATATAGGTTTAGCTATCTTTATTCGTGCTATCTGGTTTTGAGTAAAATATGATAAACTCATGAAATATCATGATGTACCCAAATAAATAGGTCAGATATTTCTTTTTAAAGCATACAAATTCTTCTGTTATGAAAAACTTTCTGATACTTCTATTTTTATTATTGTTTATTGGTTGCAATACGAACCCCAAAATTGAACCGGAACACGGCTCTGAAGAAGTTGATACCACTTGTGATCAAGAGGGAATTATCCTTCAAATTCTGGGTTCAGGTGGGCCTGCTGCAGGAGATGCCAGGGCTTCAACCGGATACCTGGTTTGGGTTGATGGGAGACCATTGGTTATGATAGACGCGGGAGGCGGTACATTTCTAAGACTGCAACAGGCAGGAGCCCATATACGGAATATTGAGTTTCTGGGCATAAGTCATTTTCATCCGGATCATGCCTCTGAGCTACCGGCTTTACTTTGGTCCGACATATTTTCGAACCGGCCGGCTCCATTAAATGTATCCGGCCCGGTTGGAGAAGGATCCGACGGACTTAAGGGATTCCTGTCTGCGGTTAATGATATGGCAGTGCCTATTAATGCTTTTACCAGAATCAACGCTATTGAAGTTATTTCACAAAAAGATTCTATTACAACGGTCTATAAGGATGAACTTCTAAATGTAACAGCTATTGGTGTAAACCACGCCAATAAACCTACACTAGCCTATAAAGTAACCATAGACAATAAGAGCATTGTTTTTGGAGCCGATCAAACGCTTGATACTCCTGGTTTTATCAATTTTGCAAAGGGAGCAGACCTACTGGTATTGCATTTGGCCATTTCTGAAGAAGCTGACAAACCATTTACAAACCTTCATGCCAAACCACTTAAAGTAGGCTCTATGGCTCAGGAGTCTGGCGTTCAGCGGCTGGTATTAAGTCATTTGATGAAATTAGATTCTGTACATCCGAGAGCTAAAGAGTTTAGCCTCTGGAACATAAACTCAAATTTAATAAGGGTAAAAGATAATTATACGGGAACCATAATTTTAGCAGAAGATCTAAAGTGTATTCCACTTTAGGGACCCGTAGCAAGATTTTTAATAAATAATATACATATTAAAACTATATTTAACTGCCGGTTTAGCCAGCCCGAAATAAACTAACTAACTCTAAAAATTAAGTATTTATGAAATCCGAGGAACTACTGAATGGTGATACAATAATTGCCATATCTATTTTTGCTGTGACCATTATCCTGGTTTTGTTTTTAAGAAAGAAAGTAGGTAAGGATTATGAGATTAAAACTTCCGATATAATAATTGCTATAGTACCTCTCGCGGTATGGTTATTACTAACGGGGAAAGTTGAACGGCTTAAAGTAGGTGATTTTGAAGTTACATTGGTAGCAGAAGCCATTCAGGAGGCAAAGAATACCGAGATTTCCGAAACCGCGGCCCTAATAAGTCCTATTAGCAGTATTACCAAAGAGATAGATAACATAAGGGGGGCTCCTAAGTCCAGTCTGGTAGACCTTGATAAGATCCTTAAATCGAAACCGGAAGCCCTGATCTTTTTAATGGGTTATGATAATTATGGTTCTACAGAAATTGAACAATACCTAAACAAGTTAGCACAGTCTACATTAAAATATATCATCATTAACGATTACACAACCGGGAAATTCAAAGGAATTATTTCTTTAGAGTTATTGATGCCTCAGATTTTTTCAAAAAACCCGGAGTTTACTGCTGATGATTTGAAAATATGGTTAGAGAATAGTAATGAAACTGAAATATATAATATTGATGGGTTGCTAAGTTTTAATGATGCTATTAAACCCACTACTTCAAAATATGTCGCCTTGGAAAATATGCAAAAGTTGGAAACAACATTTTTACCTGTAATAAATGAAAAGGAAGAATTTATCGGTGTCATTCATATGGAACAATTATCTACCAGCCTGCTAATGGATATTTCTAAAAATTTGATTGCAACGGCACCTGCGAAGAAGTGATTCTTTTAGAGATTCCTCTTAATTTTCCAAAATTCCAGCGGGTTAGCGGAGTTGGATAGTAAAAGTTTATTTTTTGCGATTCATCCATTTCTTAGCCGGATTAAACCATGCTGCATGAGGAGTATATAAAAATCCATGACCAAGGCCTGTATTTATTTCGAGTTGTTCAAAACTTGCGGCATTGGAAGATTTATCTATCCAGTATTGGTAATTGTTGCCGGCAACAGTATCAGATTTTTCATAGATCCCCAATATATTTCCATGCAGGTTCCAGTCAAAAGTCTTTTGTGTATAATCACTGCTTGAACCCAGGAGTACATAATTCACCTTATTAATATTCAAATCCGAAATGTACATGGCTATCATACCTCCTTTGGATGCCCCAATAAGTGTAATATCTGAAGGTGCTACTCCTTTTGCTATAAGCTCATCTATTTCTTTTGATATTTTCTTTCCAAATTCGTAAAAGTCGGTTTTCTCTGTTCGCACCTCTGCATGAACCTCAGCACCTGTTGCTTTAAGTGAATCAATAATAGAGGTGTACTCATAGGCTCCGAATTGAGGACTTACTGCACGAATACCTTGCACTTCTATAATCATACCATGTAAATAAAATATATGTTTCATTGGTTCCTGCTTTGGTGAACATGAGAATAGTACCATTAAAACTGAAAGTTTGTATAGCAAGTTCATTGGCATTAAATTAGCGAGTGTAAGATAATCAATTAAGGCCAGTATTGTATTTTGGAATATGGCCATTTATTCTGGAAATGTTCTGCTTAAATAGCTTGTGGGGATAAGAGTAAATTATTGTCTTTTAAACTTAAGGGAATGAATTTTTAAGTTTATTTTAGAGCAACTTAAAATCCAATTCAAAAGGTGTTGTTATATGCAGCTCTTTGAAGACAGAAAAACCAACCAATTAATCAAAGCTCAAATATGAAAAAAATTCAGAACTATCTTGTTGCCCTTATTATAGCGGTTACCATTGTCCATTGCACCGATAAAAAGCCAATGGCCGATAAACCCGAAAAAAAGGATCGTAATATGTTTGGGCTTTATATACCGCGTGGCTTAACAAAAACCACAGAAGGTCTTGCCCCCGGGTATGTGATATTCAGACCGGCAAATTCCGCTTCTACTTACCTTGTTAACCGGGAAGGAAAAGTAGTTCATGAATGGAAAGGGAATTATGAAGTAAACAGTTTTTATTTAAATGATGACGGTTCGCTAACACTTCTTTCTGTAGATCCTGATTTTCCTGTATTTGGTGGTGGAGGCAATGCGGGTAGGTTACAAAAAATTAGTTGGGACGGTAAAATGCTATGGGATTTTGAATATGCCGATGACGAACAACACACACATCATGACATAGCCCTTTTACCAAACGGCAATATTCTTGCGATAGCCTGGGAGGCAAAGACTGAGGAAGAGGTATTACAGGCAGGTAGAAAGCCTGAATTTACTCCAAAAGCCGGGCTTTGGCCCGATAAAATAGTTGAAATAAAACCCAAAGGCAAAAGCGGGGGTGAAATTGTGTGGGAATGGCATATTTGGGATCATTTAATACAGGATTATGATGAAACCAAGGATAATTATGGCGATGTAGCAGCACATCCTGAACTCCTTGACTTTAATAAGGATGGGGAAATACCGCCTCTTATTTCCCATGACAGTATGGCGGTATTACATAAATTAAAAAGAGCATGGAAGAACCAAACTGTTGAAAACAGAGGCTCTGATGTACATCACGTAAATGCCATCGACTACAACCCTGAACTGGATCAAATAGTCTTTAGTTCCCCTAATTTGGATGAAATATTTATTATTGACCACAGTACAACTACAGAAGAAGCGGCTGGCCATAGCGGAGGCAAAATGGGCCGTGGTGGCGACTTTTTATACCGATGGGGAAACCCTGAAAATTATAACCATGGCGATTCCACCAATCAGAAATTGTTTGGCCAGCACGATGTAAGATGGATTGAGAAGGGATTGCCTGGTGAAGGCCATCTGACACTATTTAATAATGCTGTGCCCATGGGTCCGGACAGTTTGAATTATTCGGCGGTATTGGAATTAGAGCCACCCATAAATGATGAAGGTAGTTATATTATGGGGGAAGAAGGTACATATGGCCCTGAGAAAGCCATTTGGCAGTATATCGCTCCGGATACGCTATCTTTTTACGGCAGCTTTATATCGGGTGCACAAAGAATGGCCAATGGAAACACCTTTATCAATGAAGGGCCAAAGGGCCGTTTCTTTGAGGTTACTCCTGAAGGGGAAATTGTTTGGGAATATCTGAATCCATATCGCGGGAATATCCATCATTCTGATGGGGACCCGGTTTCGCCAATACCTTTTGCATACTGGCAGTTCAGATCCAATTTTATTCCTGCTGAACATCCGGGTTTACAGGGAAAAGAATTAGAACCATTGGACCCACAACCTGAGGAATTCAAACTTCCTCCTAAACCCAAAAAAGAGGAATCATAGCAAAAGCTTATTAAATCTCCCCAATCGCTAAAAAAAGTGGAATTCAGAGCATGAGATTTTTAAAGATCAATCGTAGCTAATGCCAGGTAACTGGACCTTTATATCACTGGCAAAATTGGTCCATTCCTGGTACATTTCCTGATACTTTTCGGGGTGTGAGGTTTTTAAATCATGCATTTCACCCAGATCTTCATCGAGATTATAGAGTTCAAATGCTGATAGGCTAAATGGATCACTGAAATTAGTAATTTTCCACTGACCCTTCCTCAACATTGTATTTCCGCTGTGCTCTAATCCAAAGACGTAGTCGTTGGTATGTATAACCTCTGCTTTGCCAGAAATAAATGACAAAAGTGATTTTCCTTTTAAAGGGAATAATGAATTTCCATTAAATTCAGGAGGGTAATTTATTTTGGCTATGTCATAAAGGGTGGGAGCAATATCCATAACGGTTAAAAAGTCATTTGCAATTACATTTTGTTGTTCTACCATGGGACCACTCATAATCATAGACGCTATAATACCACCGTTGGTAGCATATTCCTTGTAATATCTGAAAGGTGAAGAACCGGCTTCTGCCCATTGGGGGCCATAGGAAATCAAAGAATTCGCTTCGCCCATGGTTTCATAGTTATTATTAAAATAGGGGTTTATATGAGGTCTGATCACGGGATTATTATAATAGTCTTCACCTGCTGCCCCATTATCCGACATAAAAATAATCAGAGTGTTTTCGTACTCTCCGATATCCTTTAAATGCTGTACAATACGGCCAATATTCACATCCAGATTATCTACCATCCCAGAGTAGAGTTCCATTTTTCGTGTTTCTCTTTTTTTCTCATTATCCGAAAGAGAATTCCAGGGCCTAATTGAAGGATGGGCAGGAGGTAGGACCGCATTTTCGGGAATCATCCCCGCCTTTTTAAGACTTATCAGTCTTTCTTCTTTTAATTTATCATAACCTTCATCATACCTGCCTTCATACTTTTTCCAATATGCCTTATCAACCTGCAGCGGCCAATGCGGAGATGTATATGCTGCATAGGCAAAAAATGGACGTTTATCATCTTTGTTCTGATCAATATATTCGATGAGCTTATCGGTATAAAGGTCTGTGGAATATGAACCTTCCGGCCATTTAGCGGGTTTGCCATCTTCTGTATAATGCGAAACCGGAATACCTTTAAATAATCCCTGGCTGTTATAATGATTTCCAACACCTTCAAGCAAAACAAACGAGTGTTCAAAACCTTTTTCGTGCGGGTTGGCCTCTTTGCCAGTACCCAGATGCCATTTACCAGCCATATAGGTGTGATAACCATCCTTTCTTAGCAAGGCAGGGATAGTAGCCACTCTATTTGTTATATAGCCTTCGTAACCAAAAACCTGTGTGCTTAGCGCCTGTCTTCCTATTCCAGCAATATGGTTGTCATTGCCTGTTAAAAGCATCGCTCTGGTAGGTGCGCACATAGGCGCGGTATGAAACCTGCTGAAACGGATACCACTTGATGCCAGACCATCAATATTAGGGGTTGAGATATCCCCCCCATAACAGCCCAGATCTGCATAGCCAAGGTCATCGGCTACCAGTAGTAATATATTAGGCCTTGTATCTATTACGGCTTTCTCCGAGGTGCCCGAACAAGCTGTAAATCCTATAATTGCAAGCAGGAAGCTAAGAATAACCGTTGTATGGTTTAGATTAGAAATAAAAGTACTGTCTGAAAAGCTATAGAATATTTTAAATTTCACTTTAAGAAGTTTAACTTGTTTTGTTCGCTTATTGAGATTCATCATTTACAACAACTGGTTCATTGTTAAGTACCCCAAGGTAAGGATTTATCATTTACAGCTATATTAGTAATATTGAATACAAATGTCTTCTAATGCCTGTAATTGCTAAAATTAACCTACCTAACAATATTATTCAGCAGAAGTATTGACTGTTCTGGATAATTCAGTACTTTGTAATTCTTTAGAAAAATATATGAAGGTATTATTTATTGGGGGTACAGGAAATATTAGCAGTGCTTCCAGCAGATTAGCTATTTCCAAAGGGATAGAGTTATATCATCTGAACAGAGGAATTAATAAAATTAAAATTGAAGGGGTAAAAACTATTTTGGGTGATATAAATAAACCCGGCAGCTTGTCGGAATTGAAAAATCACAACTGGGATGTCGTGGTTAACTGGATTGCTTTTACGCCATCAGATATTGAAAGGGATATTACCTTATTTAAGGGGAAAACCAAGCAATATATTTTTATAAGCTCTGCATCGTGCTATCAGACACCATTGAGTTACCCAATTATAACTGAGTCTACGCCGCTGTGCAATAATTTATGGGATTACTCCAGTGATAAAATTAAATGTGAGGATAGATTGATGAAAGCATACAGGGAAGCTGGGTTTCCAATTACAATTGTTCGACCCTCTTTGACCTATGACACGGTTATCCCTATTGCTATTGGTGGGTTTAAAGAGTATACTACAGCTGATAGAATTTTAAAAGGAAAGGAAATTATTGTTCACGGAGACGGGACTTCATTGTGGACCGTAACCCATTCTGATGATTTTGCAAAGGGTTTTGTAGGATTATTGGGATTATCGCAGGCAGTAGGACATGCGTTTCACATTACATCAGATGAAATATTAAGTTGGAACATGATCTATGAAATCCTGGCGGACAGTTTGGGTTGTAAGGCAAAAGTGGTACATATTGCTTCAGATTTTATTTGTAAAATAGAACCCTCATATACAGGAACTTTACTTGCAGATAAGGCCGAAAGTGTGATCTTTGACAATACTAAAATAAAAACATTTGTCCCAGGCTTTAAGGCCATAATCCCCTTTGCAGAAGGTATAAAAAGAACCCTGAAATGGCTGGATGAAAACCCTGAAAAGAAATTTATAGATCCGGAGGAAAACAAACGAATTGAAAATATACTCAAGACCTATAAAAAGTTGGGATAAAACATAAATCAGATTTGCTAAAAACAACAATCCATGTATTAATTAAAGAAGAATTAGATTTATAAAATTGACTAAAATACTTTATCATGATCAAAAAATTTACAATAGGAGTTATTCTTTTTTTAGGTGCTTTTGGATTCAGCCAAAAAGAAATTTATGAATTTCGGGAATATGAGTTAAAATTTGGTAAACCTGCTAAAGTCTTACATGAATATTTTGAAAATGCTTTAATACCTGCTTTAAACAAACAGGGAATTAAAAATATTGGGGCATTTGAAGAAATTGGGGATGCCATGCCAAAGAAGATTTATTTATTAATTGCCTATGATAATTTAGAAGGCTATCAGAATGTGCTGGACATTCTGAAGGATGATTCCGTTTTTCTGCAGGCATCTGAAGTATACCACAAAACTGCTCAGGAAATTTTTCCTGTAGAGCGGTATGTAACGTCTTTGTTTACAGCATTTGATGGGATACCCAAATTAGTAAAACCGTCAGAGGGGTCTATGATTTTTGAATTAAGAACTTATGAAGGCTATAATGAAGATGCGTTTCAACGCAAAGTAAAAATGTTCAATGAAAGTGAACTGGGTATTTTTGACGAGGTAGGACTCCATTCCGTTTTTTTCGGGGAGAAAATTGCAGGTCCGCAAATGCCTTGCCTAACTTATTTACTAGCTTTCAAGGATATGGAGGAACGCGATGCTAATTGGGCAAAATTTGGCCCCAACCCGGAATGGCAACGGATATTAAAATTACCCGAGTACGCTAATACGGTTTCAAATATTTACAGGGTATTCTTAAAACCTTTGCCTTATTCTCAACTGTAAATTTTAGAAAGCATACATAAATCTTTAAATTCAGTTCCTTTCAATTGTAATTATGGATAATTGGTTGGAGTGTGAAAAAGCAGTTGCGTTTTATATCTAAATAGGCAGGCACTCTTTTTTTGCCTATCTATCAAGTTTAAAGGCATCAAGATTAATATCATCCAAGCCAATATCATCAAACGGATATTCTAATTGATCCTGGATGTTATAAAGAGATATAAGTATAAACTCCGTTAGTATTACTATGAAATAGGTTATCCCCTGATTATTTTCCAATCCCACATCATTGATAATGGTTGGAGCATAAATTAATGGGAAAATATAGATAAATACAAGACAATAAGCTTTTAAGCTTATCGGTGTCCTGTGCGTGTTAATAGCATGTAAATTCTCTATGGATTCGTGCAGATCTTTCATAAAACGAAAAGTTCTGTCTTTTAAATTTTTCGAAACGGTTAGATCGTTAGCTACGATAAATGTAAGCACTTTATCAATGATTATATCCAGATCTTTTGTGGTTTTATCATTGTTTTTTAGTTGATCTAAAGTTTGCTCACTTATGTTAATCAAAATATCAGTCATTTCATTTTTACTCTCTTCAGAGAGTTCCTTGTTGCTCATCACAAAATATTGAACAGTCTTCAGAGCACTTCTGAATTTACTCAAATGCTGCAGTGCCTTTTCCCGGCGCCTGAAAGAACCACGTATAGTAAATACCAAAGGAAATATTATGGCGATACTTAACATAGTAAGATCAACATAGAAGTTTATATTAAATTTAAATGCCAGAAACGTAATTAATACTGAAACAATCAATACAATTATTGTTCTGTAATTTAATATGGTAAGATATCGTCTAATAGCTTAAAATGTATTAACTTATAGGGGTAAATCTAACTACATTCTCGTGAATAAGCAAGTCATATATCTTTTCCTTTTCGCATATCTTCATTTTATTGGAAACACTTTTTCGCAGGAATCGGCTGTTACTGACCAGAATAATCAGGTCACTGAGTTATTTCTTACTACTGATCCATTACCCGTAAAATTAAGCTATTCCAATAAAATTTTACGGAAAGAGACGAATGATAGTACATATATAGACAGTGAAATGGATTATATGTCTTCGGATGAATCATGGAAGACGTTGGAGGTTAAAATTAGAGCAAGGGGGAACTACAGGAGAAAAAATTGCTATTTCCCACCCGTGAAAATGAAAATAAAGAAATCGACTACCATAGGAACTGTGTTTGAAGGCAATAAGAAACTAAAACTCGTACTTCCTTGTGTACTGCAAAAGGACTATAATGATAAAGTTTTAAAGGAGTATATGGCTTATAAACTGTATGAACTTGTCTCTCCTTATCATTTTAACACCAGATTATTGGATATTGATTTTACAGATGAAAAAGGACAGAAAGTTAAAAACTATTCAATAATAGGATTTTTTATAGAAGATATTGATAGAGTGAAAGACAGATGTAATGGAAAACAGATTAAAAGGTCAATACATCCTATGGAACAGGAGGATCTTAATTCGGTTAGAAATGATTTTTTTCAGTATATGATTGGTAATACCGACTATTCATCAGCATATCGGCATAACGAAAAACTTTTATTCGTTGATGGCGATATTATACCTGTACCTTACGATTTTGACATGTCTGGGTTGGTTGATGCCAGCTACGCGGTTGTCTCACAGGTTCAAGGTGAAGAACTAAGTATAACCGACGTCACTCAAAGATTATACCGTGGGTTTAAGCGTAATGAAGCGGTATACCAACAAGTAAGAACGGAATTTCTGAATAATAAAGCTAAAATGGTGACTATTATCAATAGTCTGGAATCAGACTTTGGTGACCCTGGTGAATTTATCAAGGCAAGAAACTTTATATATGACTTTTTTGATATACTGTCGAATGATAATACTTTTCGCAAGAATATAACAAATGTGGCCAGAACAAAATAAAACTTAAGACTCCTTTATTTAAATAAAACCCTTGAGCAAATTGCGACTTCGACTTAGTAAATCATTTGATTAATCCTAAATTTAGTCAAAAAGCTCTGTTAACGGTTCCCCTGTTGCACCACTGGGATATGATATATTCAAAATTTGTGCGATGCTGGGGGCAATATCGATTACCGATACTTTTCTTACAGATTTACCTTTAGGAATAGAATTTCCGAACCATAGCATGGGAACATGGGTGTCATATGCATACCCGGACCCATGGGTAGTGCCTTTAATATTTTGCATCGTTATTCTGGGGTCCAGATTCGGAACAAAACCTGGTTTAAATATTAAAATGACATCTCCGGATCTTTTGGAATGATATCCATTTTGAATCATTTGGTTCATTCCATAACTATAACTTTGTGATTGCAAGTCGGATGCGATAAGTGCTCCGGTAATTTCTTCAAGAGTTATGAGGAAATCTGCTGCTTCCTGTTGCACAGCTCTAAGAGATAATTTCTTTTGCTTAATTAAATCCTGGTTTAAATAAACCGACTCTCCATCAAAATTTTCAATCCATTGATTCGTGCCATATTTTGAATTCAAATGACTCAGAAGAGCAACTTCATGTTTTTTTATATTAGCGATTCCCGCAGGGAGCTTGTTATCTGCCAGATATGAGGCCACAGGAACTGACCCATGATCCGAAGTTAAAAACAGCAAATAATTTCCAGTACCAACAGTCGCATCCAGAGATTTTAATAAACTTTCAATGTCCCTGTCCAATCTTAATATTACATCTTCGAACTCAACGGACTGAGGGCCAAAAGTATGACCAATAACATCAGGAACGGAATAACTTATATTAATAAAGTCTGTAATTTCATCTGTACCTAAACCTTCATTCTTAATAGCTTCAATGGCAAAATCCGTCAGCAAGGAATTACCAGCTGGGGTAACCCAAATTAACTGGAATTCAGCACCTATTTCCTTATAACGCTCCCTCATACTCTTATAATCATATGGGAAAGTGGCAGATGTTTTGCCCGCAATGGCCCGTTCATAATTGTTGTCATCCGGCGCACTCATAATATATGATTCTATTGGGTACAGGGTGCTCCATGAATCTGTTAAATAAGAATTTGACTTTTCTAATTTATTATATTTGGTGACCCAATTAGGCAATTCATCCATGTAATAAGAACTGCTTACAAAATTACCCGGGCTCGATTTCCAATCATGCCAATATGCAGCATTTGCCGAATGCCCCCCGGGCAAGATAGCACCGCGATCTTTTAAGGAAACACTTATTACTTTAGCCCTAAAATTTGTTCCCATTCTCAACTGATCCGTTATCGTTGTTGTTAAAAGGTTTCTTGGAGATCCGCCATAGCTATCTACAGCATCTGTCCCAATTAAAAGTTCATTATTATCCTCAATATTGGTAATGATCTGTTTTGAACTTCGCTGATACCAGGTATTTCCAATAATTCCATGAGCAGATGGGGTTGTTCCTGTATATATAGATGCATGTCCGGCAGCAGTAACCGTAGGGACATAATTATAATTGGTGTTCTTATAGTTAAATCCTTCCTGCATTATTCGCTTAAACCCGCCGTTAGAAAACCTCTCCTGATACTTGTAAAGATGATCAAACCTCATTTGATCTACCACGACACCTACCACCAATTTGGGCTTATCTGTCTGGCTTCTTACAAGGAATCCGTTAAAAAAAAACAGGGCAGTAATAGCGATAATTCTAATCATAATTTTATTATCTTTTTATATTAAAGTTTGAATCCTGACTTAAGTTCAGAACTGCGCTATTCAAAGATAATCAGTAATTATGTTAAATTTTATTAATAAACAGGGATAAACTTCGATTACAGGGTTATTTATCTGTAAAAACCTTCAGATTCTTAAATAGACCATGATGATGGACTTTCAATGTTTGTAAATTCTTCTGAAGATATGGGACCCAATTCTGATAGTGAACTGTACAATCCAAGCTTGTCGCCTATAGTAATAAGCGGACCATTAGCAGCAGCTCCCATTTCTACAACAACTTTACCTAACAAAGCATGTAACTTTTGTTCATCCAATTCCATTATATTGATTTTAATTAAACATTGATTTTATTTTTTAAGCAGCAGCACAATTGATATTGGGTTACGGCTTGCATTAAGAATTACATTTTACCGGTTTTGAGCCACCTGGCGCATTCAGGCGAGAGCTTTTCCGAGGCTAACTTATCGTACTTTGTGGCCTCTTCTTCGGAGAGTAGATCTTTCCATCTGCCATTTGTGCCCTTGTTTATAAATGTTTTGGCGCCCCCTTCCCAGAAAGCCCCGCCAAGAGGAGCACTTTCAGCAGCATTATCTTTCATATACTCAAAACTGCAATGGTTGAGGATGTCGTTCCATTTTGATTCATCAATTGGAATATCCAGAAAGGCTGCAATTTTTCTGATTTCTCCGGGCATGTCCTTTTTTAAATTGTTAAAATGGAGCATTAGTACATTAGGCAAATCTTTTATAGCCCACCAACTATTCACATTATCCCATAACGACCAGATAGGATACCCGTCTTTCTCAAGCCATTCATGATAGTAATCCACAACCTTATCCCCGGGCCTTTCAATTTTTGGTCCCACCAGACCCGGTGATTCGTTCAGGGCTTCATAAAATTTATCATTCGCATTAACATGATGATGATACATGCTCCATATGACATCTCTTCCATCTCTTCCTATATAAATATATTTGGCTTTGGGAGAAAAATTTAAATTTTCCACCGGTAAATGTGTTTTAAGAAACCTGCGGTGATTTTGTGCCTCTATGGCAGGTAATTTTACATGCCTCGGAGGAACACGTAAATCAACCCAGGGCGACATATCGGCCACTGGCAATCCAGTTTCCCCGTTAAAGATTAGTTGAGATACGATCTGTTGTAACCAGGTAGTTCCCGATTTGGCATAAGTTGAGATCACTATATCATCATCCCGGAATTTAAAATCGTTCCACATTGTGGAGTCGAAATGATTGCTGTGCAATTCTTGCTTCTTAACAGGCCATTTTATTTTTTCCATGGTTATTATAATTTTAATATGATTTGAAAATGATTATAAATATAAATAGAGAGTTATTCAACAATTCCAGGACTAAAGCCATCAAAAAATGTCCGAATAACATTCTTTTTTTACCAAAGAACAGTTGGGAATTATTGTTCCATAATGATCAATAATAAAAGCACATCTAATAAAAAGCCTTGAAAATAATTTCAAGGCTTTCAATATCCATTAATCTGTTCAGGCTTGTTTACTCGGAAGGTGCAGATACACCTGCAACAACTCTGTATAAGTTGGAATTACGTTTGTTATAATTCTCCTGAAAACCATCCCAAAATCCATCGGGTGCGGTCATGTCATCGCTAAAGGCAGGTGATAATGCATCTTGCATAGATGAAAATATATCATAAGAATAGCTGCTGTAAGTAAAGGTAGAAGTAACCGGAGAAATAATGGCCTGATTGCCCCAGCCTTTCATAGTTGTTTTGCCTTCCTTCAAAGCCTGTTCTACCATGGGCTTCCATTTCTCCGCCTCAAAAGTAAGATGCTGGGCTGTGTTTTTTGTGTCGTGATAAATGATTCTTACATATTTGTAATCATCATTCGTTGTATTTTCTGCCCGTATATGGTTGGGAAGATCACTCAGGAATACATGATGTATATTGGTACTTATATTCCATGTATCCATATCTTCCATTTTGACATCTGGAAACATTGCGTCTATGCTTGCCCAGTCTGCACCTTTATCAAGATCTTTATAGGTGTTAATAATCAGGATATTTGGGCTTGTATCCTGGTTTACACCGCCCACTCTTTCTAATATGGCCCAAAATGTTAAGTTTCCTTTGGTAACTTCCTTCTCTGCCCATTTGGCCCAATAGGTAGTTTCTCTTTTTAAATACTCCTGCATATTTTCGGGTGCTACCTTTCTATATTGGTGGGTAGTAATTAATTGGGCCATAGCAAATTGAAAGCTCAAAATGCATACCGCCAAAAATGTAATTCCTTTTCTCATTCTATGATTGTTTTAAAGTTAGTATTCAGATATATAATTGAATTTTGAGTAAAGCCCGGTATTATTAAGCACGTTACGTCACTATTCCAAAGTATAAAATTCAAATAAAATTGATAATCAATGATTTAGACTATAACAAAGGACGAAGCATTACTTTAAATGTCCGAAATAGCTTTTTTATTTACCGAAGAATTTCTGTAGAAACCAATTTATAATAATTTTTGATGTATATAGTTTATGGCGTAGCAAGCCTATTTAGACTTCGATAATGATCCATGAATTAATAAAACATTTTATAAATTGAAGCCTTTTTGCAGCTGCTTAATAATGAGGCAATTCATATTAGTAAAAATACAAATATGATTATCTGGGTTCCAGAACCACAAATGGTATAATCATTTCCTCCAAAGAAACACCCCCATGCTGATAAGAATTTCTGTAATAGCTCACGTAGTGGTTGTAATTATTGGGGTAAGCAAAAAACAAGTCATTTTTTGCAAAAATAAATGAACTGCTCATTGTAATACTTGGTAAATAAATATTAGCAGGGTCTTTGGCCTCTATCACGTCATTGCTATTATAGGTAAGACTCCTGCCTGTTTTATATCTGAGATTAAGACTGGTCTCTTTGTCTCCAATTACTTTAGAAGGCTGTTTTACATTTATGGTACCATGATCTGTTGTAATGACGAGTTTTAAGCCCATACTTTGAGCTTGTTGAATGATCTCAAGAAGTGGTGAATTCTTAAACCAACTATGGGTTAAGGAACGATAAGCCTTATCATTAGATGCCAGTTCTTTAATAACGTCCATTTCGGTTTTGGAATGTGAAAGCATGTCTACAAAATTATACACCAGCACCGTAAGATCATTTTTCTTTTGCGAACGAAAGTTTTGAGAAAGATGTTTGCCTTGTTTCAGACTACTTATTTTATGGTACTCCCATTTAATATCAAGTCCCAATCGTTTTAGCTGTTCTCCCAGGAATTTGTCTTCAAACAAATTCTTCCCGCCTTCGTCGGTATCGTTCTTCCACCATTCGGAGTATTTTTTTTCCATTCCAAGGGGCATAAGGCCAGAGAAAATAGCATTTCGAGCATATTGAGTTGCCGTTGGCAAAATGCTGTAATATGGCATTTCCTTGCTTTTCTTGTAATAAGGCGTAAGGACATCTTCGAATGCGAACCACTGGTCATACCTTAAATTGTCTATTACCAACAGCAGGGTGGGTGTATCCTGGATTTCAGGCAGAATTAGTTCCTTAAACAAGGTATGTGACATTACAGGTCCGTCACCATCATGAAACCAATCAGCATAATTCTTTTCAATAAATTTTCCAAACTGATTATTAGCTTCAACTTTTTGAGATTCCAAAATTTCAAACATTCCGGAATCTTCTATTTCTTCCAATTGCAGCTCCCAATAAATAAGTTTCTTGTAAAGATCAGCCCATTCTTCATAAGAATTGACCATCGATAGGTCCATAGAAATCTTTCTGAACTCTTGTTGATAATTAGAAGTGGTCTTTTCTGATACCAAACGCGAGTGATCCAGATTTTTTTTAAGAGAAAGAAGTATTTGATTAGGATTTACAGGCTTTATAAGATAGTCGGCAATTTTTGAACCAATAGCCTCTTCCATGATATACTCCTCTTCACTTTTGGTAATCATTACTACCGGAAGGGTTGCATCTATAGCTTTTATTTCGGTTAACGTTTCCAAACCGGAAATTCCCGGCATATTCTCATCGAGAAAAACTATGTCAAAATTTCTGACTCTAATTTCTTCCAATGCATCCTGACCGCTTTTGCAAGTTACTACCTGATAGTTTTTACCTTCCAGGAAAATAATATGGGGCTTTAACAAATCTATCTCATCATCTACCCAAAGGATTGTTATCTTGTTCATTTAGTCCTTATCTTTACCGTTGAAAACAATAGCTATTTTGTCAAAATCAAACAAGCTTAAAATATTCAATGATCCAATTTACGGATTTATTAGAATTCCAGATGCACTAACTTTTAACCTTATAGCGGACCCATATTTTCAAAGGCTTCGCCGTATTTCCCAAATGGGGCTTTCATATCTGGTTTATCCAGGGGCACATCATACTCGTTTTCATCATGCATTAGGCAGTATGCATTTAATGCAGGAAGCAATACAACTACTTCGCTTTAAGGGGGTTGAGGTTACAGATGAGGAATCTCAAGGATTACTATGTGCTATCTTATTACATGATATTGGTCATGGTCCTTTTTCACATGCTATGGAACATAGTTTGGTAGAAGGTATAAATCATGAAGCCATTTCGCACCTATTTATGGAGGTGCTTAACCGCAAGTTTAACGGAAGTTTAACTTTAGGAATTGAAATTTTTAAAGGCACTTATAGTAAAAAATTCCTGAATCAACTGGTCAGTAGTCAACTAGATATGGACCGTTTAGACTATTTGAAGCGGGATAGTTTTTATACCGGGGTTGCAGAAGGAAATATAAATGCAGAGCGTTTAATAACCATGTTAAATGTCGTAGACGGCGAATTGGTCGTTGAGGAAAAAGGGATCTATTCCGTAGAGAAATTTCTAATGGCCAGAAGATTTATGTATTGGCAGGTATATCTTCATAAAACTGGATTAGTTGCTGAGCAATTGCTGATTAAAACACTACAGCGAGCAAAGGAACTGGTTCATATGAAGTTTGAATTGGCCTGCAGTCCCCCTCTTATGTTCTTTTTGAAAAACAAAATAGATAATACCAATTTTGATATTGCGGTTTTGGATCGTTTTGCAAGTCTTGACGATACTGATATATTGGCAGCGATTAAACAATGGCAGCATAGTACTG
>NZ_JBATGR010000333.1:0-1586 GCF_049665975.1 Eudoraea sp. | reverse complement strand
TTATAGAGAGAGAATCTGATATAGAAACTGTTTTTAAGCAAGGGAAAGTCAAAGCGGTTTTAAATATCGAAAAAGATTTCAGTCAAAAGTTAATCAAAGACGGCAAAGCTCATGTACAAATAATCACAGATGCCACAGACCCTAATACGGCTAATACGATCTATAATTATGTGACGGCAATACTTCAAAAATATCAGCAAAGTCAGAATGAATCTGTGGGGCTTCCCTATCAAATAGTTTCGCAAACACGGATGGTCTACAACCCTGAGCTAAAAAGTGTTTTTATGTTTGTACCCGGCGTTATGACAATTATTTTAATGCTGGTTTCGGCCATGATGACTTCTATTTCAATTACCAGGGAAAAGGAATTAGGCACCATGGAAATTCTATTGGTTTCGCCTTTAAAACCTTTTCAGGTAATTGTAGGTAAGGTTGTGCCTTATATTTTTCTTTCGGTAATCAACGCAGTTGTCATTGTTGTTTTAAGCATTTTTATTTTTAAAATGCCGGTAGAAGGAAGTATCTTTTTATTGGGGCTGGAAAGCGTTTTGTTTATAATTACAGCATTGGCATTGGGAATTTTAATCTCTACAATAGCAACAACACAACAAACGGCTATGATGATTTCCTTAATGGGGTTAATGCTTCCTGTAATTTTGTTATCAGGCTTTATCTTCCCAATAGCCAGCATGCCTTTGATTTTGCAGGTCATCAGTAATTTAGTCCCGGCCAAATGGTTTATCATTATAATAAAAGGGATAATGCTTAAAGGTGTCGGGCTTCAGTTTATTTGGAAGGAAACTCTGATTTTACTTGTAATGACGGTATTTTTTATTGGGTTGAGTGTCAAGAAATATAAAATCCGGTTAGAATAATGAAAACGATCGGATATATCATACAAAAGGAGTTTAAGCAGATCTTTCGAAATAAAGGGATGCTTCCTATTATCTTTATTTTACCTCTGGTCCAACTGGTTATATTGGCAAATGCCGCAACTTTTGAAATTAAAAACATCAAATTTGCGTATATAGATAATGACCACACGACAACCTCCAGGGCGCTGCTTGAAAAGTTTAGTGCTTCTACCTTTTTTAATGTTCTGACCAACTATTCTTCCGAAAAACAAGCGAATTCTGCAATGTTAAATGGAGATGTGGATGTGATTCTGGAAATACCACCCTACTTTGAAAGGGATTTAATAAAAGAAAAACAGAATAAATTAGGGCTTACCATAAATGCCATAGATGGTGCAACGGCTGGTGTAGAAAGTGTATATGTAAGTCAGATTATACAAAGTTTTAATAAGAATCTAAGAACTGAATTGATGCAGGTTTCAGATAAAATAGTAAGACCAGTTCAGATCACAACAATTCCTTCTTTTTGGTATAACGAAACCTTGAATTATAAAACTTTTATGGTCCCCGGAATATTAGTATTGCTCGTAACCATGATTACCCTGTTCCTTTCCGGGATGAATATTGTACGTGAAAAAGAAATTGGCACTTTAGAGCAAATTAACGTAACACCCATACGCAAGAGCCAGTTTATTATTGGGAAACTATTTCCATTTTGGATAATAGGTATGG
>NZ_JBATGR010000332.1:0-9877 GCF_049665975.1 Eudoraea sp. | reverse complement strand
TTGGGATACTTCACGGTGCCAATGATATTAAATTGTTACAAGTGGAGGCTAAAAAGAAATCGAAACGGTATGATTTTTTGCGAATACTCGCTTATTATATTTTTTTCGTACTTGGGGTAGCGGCCTTATTTTCCATACTTCCGGCTATTGCTTTGGGGTTGTTTATTCTCTTTAGTGCCTACCATTTCGGGGAGCAGCACTGGATCTCCAAAATTAATGGGATTTCACGCTATTCACTCTTCCTTTTTACTGCCTACGGACTTGTAATCCTTTTTCTATTGTTTGCAGCTCATAGTATGGAGGTTAGCGATATTATTTTTGATATCAGTAAAGTGTATATAAACAATACCTATTACCAGTTTATGCTGGGAATATCATTTATTGTATTTGTTGTATTATTCCTGGTAAAATTTAAACAGATACAATGCAATATTTTGCTCGAATTATTTTATTTATTGGTATTCTTTATTATTTTCAATACCGCCTCGTTACTTTGGGCTTTCGCCATATTTTTTATTTTGTGGCACGCCATCCCATCATTGGGAGACCAGATTACCTATCTGTATGGGGATTTGTCCAGAAAACATTTTATAAAATACCTGAGGACATCAATAATTTATTGGTTGGCATCGGTGATAACACTTGTACTATTATTTTTTTTTATGGAGGGCAGCAGTCAGGAGTTCATCCCCTTTTTATTCTCATTCCTTGCGGCAATTACATTTCCCCATGTCCTGGTAATATCCGGGCTGAATAAAAATTAGAAACTTATTCTGAAGCTCACATTAGGTGTAAATCCTAAGGAAACACTTTCAATGGTCACTATTTCGTTCTGATCATTTAATCTGTAGTAAGTATTTAAAATGTTTTCCTTATTCAGAATATTTAAGATAGATGCACCTGCCGTAGCCTTTACTCTTTTCGAAATATTAAAGTCGTAAATAGCGGAGGCATCAGCCCTTAGGTAATCAGGGAGCCTGCTACTGTTTGGTTCCTGATAATTGATGGAGACCGGGAAAGTTGTAAAATCAATTCCGTCTGCTCCTTCCTGAGGCTTTGTAAAAGGTTTACCTGTTCTGTAATTAATGCCTATTCCAATTTTTAGATTTTCATAGGTATAAGTACTTGCAAAGGTCAGTGTATGGGTTATGTCCAGATTATTAGGAAAAACATTCGGAACGATATCCCCGAAGGTGTAATTATTTAAATTATAGGCATAGCTCAACCAGGTACTGAAAAGGTTGTTTTTGTGATTTATTAAAAATTCCAACCCTTTTACCTCATACTTTCCAATTTCACCATTGAACTGATTTTGGTTCTGAAATCCTTGTGTTGCCGTACTGATTCCATTTACTTCTTTATAATATCCTTCCAGACCAACAAACCATTGTCCCTTATCATAATTTATTCCCATAGAACCTTGTTTACTTTTCACAATGGGCAAATTTGGATTTCCCGGAACAGTGTCATTCTTGTTGTTGGATAACATCCAGCGCCTTTTTTCTATTCCAAGAAAATTCTGTTCCAAATCAATAATCTGATTTGTGGTCTGGTTTTTAAACTCCCCTTTTACTTCCAATTGAAGATTTGAGTAGAGCGAATAACTTAGGTTTAAACGGGGTTCAACAATAAATTCATTAAAATATTTCACATTTACAAGATAATTCAATCTGCCACCACCTCTTGCAACTAACCTCTTGTTGGGTGAAGCATAGGAAATTTCACTGTATAACGAATTTGTACGTATGACGCCCTTGATGTTGCTCTCATAAGGTGGTTGTGTTACATCGGTAAAATTGGTGATACCAACCTCTGAAAATTGATATCCATTGAGCCAGTTTAAAGTTGGGTTGAGTTGGTAATTCGTATTTAATTTTATTGAGGTCTCTATTACCTCATTTCTTTGATCAAGAATTTGCTGCCCATTGTTTATTCGGTTTTCAGAATCAAGGTTATAGTTAGAGTAATAAGCAGTCAACTTAGTGGAGAATCTGTCCGTCCATTCACTTTCAAGATTTCCTCCAAAAGAAAGGTTGGTTTGATTCAGGTTGCTCTGGTCTGTTCTTGCAGAACTTAACGCCGTTTCCGTATAGTCAAGATTGTTGTTGATATTAATAAAGCTAAAGCGCGCTTTATGTTGCTCATTAATATCGTACAATACTTTGGCTGTAAAATCATAGAAATAGAATATTTCGTCCTGGTTTATATCCGCATTGTTGTTTGGGTTAGAGCCCCCTTCAACCTCGGTGTCCTGAAAAGCTCTTTTAGAAAACTGCTTATAGGTTGGTGTGTTTATCAGATCTGTAATGGAGCGTCTTGCTGAAACCTGGAGCGCTAATTTATTTGAGATAGGGATCTGACCAAAGAGGTCTCCGCTAATCATGTTTATGCCCGCACCACCAAAGAAATTACCGGCAATTTTATTTTTTGATTGCATATCAATGATTCCGCTAACCCCGTCTCCATATTCAGCGCTGGTCCCATCTTTTATTATGGTAACATGCTCGGTTAAATAAGGGTTGAAGGCAGAAATTAATCCGAAAAAATGACCAGATTGATACATTTTAATATCATCCCAAAGAATAAGGTTTTGATCGTTTGTTCCTCCTCTTATATTAATATCCGATACCGTTTCATCTATACTCTTAATTCCGGGAAGGGCTTGTACAGTTTGAAGAACGTCGGGTTCTAAAAGCCCGGGAAGAATACCAAATTCTTCAGTATTAAGAGTTATACTGCCATCAGTTTTTTTGGTAAGTCCTGTGGTTAAAAATTTATAAACCACAACTTCATCGAGCTGTTGGTAGTTTAAACTAAATAAAAGGGTGGTACAGGGATTTTTACTTACCAGATCCTCGGCGGTTACGTATTTTGGTTTATAACCTATATGCTTTATTCGTATGGAAGCTTTTCTGGGGATATTATCCAAAGTAAAACGGCCGTTCATATCTGTTACCGTAGAAATACTGCTGCCCAATACTTCTACTGTTGCACCCGGGGTAGTATTCTCACTGTAATTATCCAGGACAAATGCGCATATATCTACTGTAGTGCTTTTGGAGAGCGTATAGTAACGTTCACTAAGCTTCCTGATGATTAATTGGGTCTGATTCTGGATATCATTTAATATATCCTTAAGAGAACTGCCTTTAGGAGTATCTACTACAATGGGCTGAAGGTCCTTATCAATATAAGAAAACTTTACATCAAAATCCTTCTCTAACTGACGGATATAGGAAACCAGACTAATATTTTTCGGGAAGGTATCTACCTGTGCCCTGCCTGTAAAAAGGGCAAACAAAAGTATTAGGTATAAAAGCAGTATACTATTAAGGCGCGTTTTCGGCATAGAATAGCACGTTGTTCCCCTCTAATTCATACTTTATCTGAGAAGGAGTACTAATACTCTGTAACGCCAAATTTATGTTTGTGTTGCTAAAAGAGCCGGTAAATAATTGCTCAAGATTAATATTTTGAGTTTTAACCTCAATGTTGTATTGTCTTTCAAACTCATCCAGGACATACTTCAACGGAATACTTCTAAAAGTACTTTCATTGCTCATCCACGAAGGAATAGTGTTTGCCGGCGATTCTGTTTTCAATACATTACCGTTAATTGCTATAAAGGAATTACCCGCAGGAAGTTTTGATTCTTTACCATTAAAAATGACACTTACCAGGCCTTCATAACAGGTAACCTCAAAAAATCCTTTTCTGTTTTCAACATTAAATTGAGTACCCAATACGGTAACTAAACCGTCTTTGGTGGCGACCGTAAATTTTTGTCCTTTGGCAACCTTAAAGAACGCTTCTCCTTCCAGGGAGATATTTCGTTCTTTAGCCCAGTTCTTTTCACTGTATGTTATCCTGGAATCAGCATTTAAGATAATCTCAGAATTATCCGGAAGCCTAACTTCATTGCGTTCCGCATATTGTGTAGAAATAGATTCATCTAAAGTTGATATGTAAAAGTAAGATGTGACAAAAATAACCGCAATGGCAGCTGCAATGCGCCATAACTTCCGCATTGGATTCATCTTAATTACTTTAACATCTTTCTGTAGCTGATTGTTTTTGAAATCATTAAAGGCCTTATCCATATCAAAGTCTGGCGCTTCCAAAGAACCGCTGACCTCCAGTAACTTCTCATAAGAAGCATACTCAGCAGATTTTTTAAATACTGCGAGTTCTTCCTCGGAGAGGTCATTATTGAGCCATTTTGCTAAGTAATTTTCTTGCATGATTTCCAGCTTTATAACCTTAAAACAATTAATTCTAATAAAACCCTACCCTCAATATTAAAAATAATTCTAAAACATCCGAATTTTATTCCCCGACATGTTCGTTAAATACCTTCTATTTTATCTCTAAGCGCTTTTAGGGCCAAATGCATGCGTTTTTCAATAGCTTTCACACTTACACCTTCCATCTCTGCTATTTCCGCATATTTTTTACCATCAATCCTGTTTAATAAAAAAGTGGTTCTCTGATTTTCCGGAAGACTATTTAGGGCCCGATCCAGCTTTTCCTTATACTCCTTTTCTTCCAGCAAGAATTCCGGAGATTCGTAAGAGGTATTATTTGACCTGTCTGCATACTTTAAACGGACCTTTTCCGCTTTGATAACATTTAAATAAAGATTATTTGCTATAGTATAAACATAAGACTTCGCTTTTTCAGGACTTACTTTAGCACAATTCTCCCACAACTTAACAAAAGCTTCCTGAACTACATCATACGCTTTCTCTTCGTTGCCGAATTTATAATATATATAGTTAAAAATCGTTTTGGAATTAGTTTTGAAGAGGCTACTAAATACTTGCTCCTCACATACATTGTCCATATTTTTTTAGTTCTTATCGTTGGTTCTGTTCCAAAGATATTTTAAATAAAATTAAAAAAAGAGTAGGGTATTTTAAAATGTAATTGTTTTAGAGTTGTACGAACAACAAATAAATCCAAATCGTTATGAAAAAGTTTTTTAAGTATTCACTGCAAACCCTACTTCTTGTAGCGGCATTCTCGTTTAATGCCTGCCAGGAAGCATTTGAAGAATTACCACAACCAGATGAACTGCAAACTATAAATGCAAGTTCCTCTACAGCTAAGCTTATTGAAAATACCGCATCTAATGATGGTTCTTTCGATAATATTGTGGATGGCGCAAGCTGTTTGGCTATTGAATTTCCATATACCGTTAATGTAAATGGAATTGAAATTACCATTGAATCTAAAGAAGGTCTTCACTTAATTGAAGAAATATTTGATGAATTGCAAGATGATGAAGATATCCTTGAGATTATTTTTCCAATTGTTATCACACTTGCCGATTTTACAGTAATTGAAATTGGCGGAATAGATGACCTGCGCGAATTGGCTCAGGAATGTGTTGAAGGTGGAGAGGATGATGACATAGAATGTATAGACTTTGTATACCCTATTACGATATACACTTTTGATCTAAATGAGGTTGAAACAGGATCAGTTACTGTAGGATCAGATAAAGATCTTAGAATATTTTTTGCCGGACTGGACGAAAATGATTTAATCGGGATCGACTTCCCTGTAACCATGGAACTTTACGATGGCACAAAGGTTGAAGTGGGCAGTAATGCTGAATTGGCCAATGCCCTCGAAACAGCCAAAATGGCTTGTGACGAAGATGATGATGATGATTATAACGATGACGATTTTACTCAGGAACGTTTAGAAAATCTATTGGTAGAATGTCCATGGTTGATTCATGAGGTTGTAAGAGATGAGGTAAATCAGACAGATCAGTACTTTGAATACTTAATGATTTTTACTGAAGATGGTGGTGTTACTGTTAAGGATAGAATGGGTAACAACATAATGGGAACCTGGAGTACAAGAGTTACAGATCATGGAGTACTTATTAAACTTGAGTTTGATGTATTGGTTGACTTTAACCTTGAATGGATCGTATACGAACTAGGTGAAGGAAAAATTAAACTTTACAATGAAGGCGGTAACCGAATAATTATGAGTATAGCCTGTGATCTTTTTAATACCGATCCCAATACTCTAAGAGAGATCTTGAAAGAATGTAGCTGGGTTATTAAAAAGGTGAAAAACCAAGGTGAGGAAATAGACAGATTACTGGGTTATGAATTCAACTTTTTGCCAGAAGGTGTAATAACACTTGGTAATGGTGAAAACACTTCTGAAGGAACATGGGAAATCACCATGAATGAGCAAGGAAGACTTGTAATGGCAATTACCATGGGTTCTGAACCAGGAGTAAGTTTTGAATGGCCCTTGTCTGACCTGAGAAATGACAGATTGAAGTTTGAAGTTGATGATATAGGTTATGAACTTGTTCTGCAAAGAGTATGTGATGATAATAATAATGATGGTGATGTTCTTGAGATCAGAAACTTTATGATGGGTGGAGATTGGATGGTTGCTCTCTATGAAGACGGCGATATGAATGAAACTGAAAGTTATATGGGTTACACCTTCAATTTTATGGCTAATCACCTAATAACTACTACACTATCGCAATCTGGTGTTTCTTACCCGGGACTGTGGAGAGTGCTTAGAAATAGTGATGGTAAGCTTAAAGTATACCTGAACTTTGGAGATGTAAACCCTCTGGCCGAGCTTACAGATGATTGGGAATGGGTTCCTACTATGGATGGCAGTATTAAACTGAAACATGTTAGCGTTTCAAATGACGGTCTTACTGAAAAAGTGAGTACACTGATTTTTGAAAGGCAATAGACATATCCTTAACGGGAAAAGTAATTAAAATACCTTATTTGCCCCCCTATTTTGCTGAAAAGGGTAACTTCTGTAAGAAGTTACCCTTTTCTCTTTTATATTTTTTTCTTCAGTCTTCCATCATCCCATTGTTATTATTAAATTTGCACTTCGCCATAATTGACATAAAACGATGTTTGATAATTTAAGTGATAAGCTGGATAAAGCATTACATGTTCTCAAAGGACATGGCCAGATTACCGAAATTAATGTTGCTGAGACCACCAAAGAAGTAAGAAGGGCTCTCCTGGATGCGGATGTTAATTTTAAAATTGCCAAGGAATTTACCAATAGGGTAAAAGAAAAGGCTTTGGGTCAGAATGTTTTGACCAGCCTGCAGCCAGGCCAGTTGATGGTCAAAATTGTTAAGGACGAACTTACTCAATTAATGGGTGGGGATGCAGAAGGCATCAATCTTTCCGGTAATCCATCCGTTATACTTATGTCAGGTCTTCAAGGATCTGGTAAGACTACTTTTTCAGGCAAACTTGCGAGTTATCTAAAGCAGAAAAAATCTAAAAATCCTTTACTGGTAGCCTGTGATGTTTATAGGCCAGCGGCCATTGATCAGCTGCATATTGTTGGAGAACAGATAGGAGTGGAGGTATTTTCAGATAAGGAGAATTCAGATCCGATAGCTCTTGCTAAGGCCGGAATGGCTCATGCTAAAAGTAATGGTTTCAATGTGGTAATTATTGATACCGCAGGCCGACTGGCAGTGGATGAGCAGATGATGACCGAAATTGCCAATATACGCGATGCGGTAAATCCTCAGGAAACCCTCTTTGTGGTAGATTCTATGACAGGGCAGGATGCCGTGAATACGGCAAAGGCATTTAATGATGTGCTAAATTTTGATGGTGTTATACTAACCAAACTCGATGGAGATACACGTGGAGGTGCAGCTATTTCTATAAAATCTGTTGTTAATAAACCTATTAAATTTATTGGTACAGGAGAGAAAATGGATGCCATAGATGTCTTCCATCCGGCGCGTATGGCAGACCGTATTCTGGGAATGGGTGACGTAATTTCGCTGGTGGAAAGGGCCCAGGAACAATTTGATGAAGAAGAGGCTCGTAAGATTCAGAAAAAAATTGCGAAAAATAAGTTCGGCTTTGATGATTTCCTCAAACAGATACAGCAGATCAAGAAGATGGGTAGCATGAAGGACTTAATGGGGATGATACCGGGAGCCGGGAAGGCACTAAAGGGAATGGATATAGATGATGATGCATTTAAACATGTTGAAGCCATTATACACTCTATGACTCCAGATGAAAGATCAAACCCTTCTAAACTTGATGCTGGCAGGAAAAAAAGAATCGCTAAAGGTAGTGGACGCACTATACAGGAAGTAAATCAATTGCTAAAGCAATTTGACCAAATGAGCAAAATGATGAAAATGATGCAAGGTGGTGGCGGTAAAAAAATGATGCAGATGATGCAGAATATGAAATAATAGTTTTAAACTAATAATTATTTAATAAATGACCCTTCTCAACGGAAAAGAAATTGCAAATCAAATTAAAGATGAAATAGCCGCTGAGGTTGGCGAGATTAAATTACGTGGGGAAAAAGTTCCTCACTTAGCCGCCGTACTTGTTGGAAATGATGGTGCCAGCCTTACCTATGTGGGAAGCAAGGTACGCTCATGTAAACGCATAGGCTTTGAATCTACACTTAAACATTTACCCGAAGACACTTCGGAAGAAGAATTATTAAAACTTGTAAATGAACTCAATTCCGACCCGGAAATAGATGGTTATATAGTACAATTGCCTTTACCTAAACATATTGATGAACAAAAAGTCTTACTGGCAGTGGATCCAGATAAGGATGTAGACGGTTTTCATCCTGCAAATTTTGGTAAAATGGCCTTGGATATGGAATCTTTTATACCCGCTACGCCATTTGGTATCATGGAATTATTGAGAAGGTATAAAGTGGATGTTGAAGGGAAACATGCTGTTGTTATCGGCCGCAGCCATATTGTGGGTAGGCCTATTAGTATATTGCTCAGCCAGAAAGGCAAATTTGCCAATGCTACTGTAACCTTAACGCATTCCAGAACTAAAGATATTAAAGCCTTAACCTTGCAGGCAGATATCATCGTTTCTGCCTTGGGAGTACCTGGTTTTCTTACTGAAGATATGGTACGTGAGGGAGCTGTAATTATTGATGTTGGAATTACAAGGGTTCCCGATGATAGCAGAGAGAGGGGTTATTACATAACAGGCGATGTTGATTTTGAGTCTGTAAGTAAAAAGGCATCTTATATTACGCCAGTTCCTGGTGGAGTTGGTCATATGACAATTGCTATGCTTTTGCAAAATACTCTTCTAGCGCGCAAAAGACGTATTCAAAAAATAAAATAAAATTGCCTTTTTAATCTGTCCTGAATAATGTAGAGAGAAGTTTGATGATTTAAGGGAAATGAGTACCTTTTGTCACAAATCCAACTCCTATGTTCAAACCTTTTATTTTTCTTAGTTTTCTAATTATTTGTTTATCAGGATGTCAATCGGCCGAAGAAAAAGCATCAGATATCACTGTTAAAGTTTCTTTCTCAGATAATATCAGCTCCAAGGCACAAGATGGTCGTTTATTACTTATGCTTTCTACAAATAATGAAGATGAACCGCGTTTTCAGATAAATAGTGGTCTAAACACACAGGTAATATTTTGGATTAACGTAAACGCAATGGCTCCAAATGTTGAACAGTCTTTTGATACCGCAGGCCATGGATTTCCATACGCCAGTTTAGCAGAATTACGACCAGGTGAATATTGGGTGCAGGCCTTATTACATATCTATGACACCTTTAATTTAAGTACTGGTCATACGGTAAAGTTACCCATGGATAATGGAGAAGGACAGAAATGGAACAGGTCTCCCGGTAATTTATACAGTAAACCATTTAAGGTTACCATTCCGGAAAATGGTGATTTGGAGGTAGCTGTTGTAATGGATCAGGTGATTCCACCTATTAAAGAAGCTGAAGATACAGAATGGATAAAACACATTAAGATGCGTTCCGAAAAACTTTCAGAATTTTGGGGAAGGGACATATATTTAGGAGCTCATATACTT
>NZ_JBATGR010000331.1:0-14826 GCF_049665975.1 Eudoraea sp. | reverse complement strand
CAGTAAGATCTAAACATAAGTCTTTTAATTAACTACAACCAATTAAATAAAAAAATGACCTTTTTGTGTTTTATAAAAATACCTGCAGACGCTCTAAACCGCTTACGATTATTTAATACGAAGGAGATCTAAAGCGTCTACAGGTCTTATGTTTACAAATCAAATTTTATCCCTTGGGCTAAAGGTAATTCGGCAGTATAGTTAATTGTATTGGTTTGTCTTCGCATATAAACTTTCCAGGCATCAGAACCGCTTTCACGTCCACCTCCAGTTTCCTTTTCACCTCCAAAAGCTCCTCCAATCTCAGCACCCGAGGTGCCAATATTTACATTGGCAATACCACAATCACTGCCGGCGACTGAAAGAAAATATTCGGCTTCTTTTAAATTATTAGTCATAATGGCCGATGAAAGTCCTTGAACAACACCATTTTGAAAAGTTATCGCATTTTGTACATCTCCTGAATATTTTATCAAATAAAGGATAGGTGCAAAAGTTTCATGCTGTACTATTTTATAGCTGTTTTCCGCTTCGGCAATGGCGGGATAAACGTAACAACCACTTTCGTAGCCTTCCCCATCTAAAACACCGCCTTCTACGATCAAGTTTCCGCCTTCTGCCACCACTTGCTCAAGGGCCTTTTTATACATAGAAACGGCATCTTTATCTATTAAAGGACCTACATGATTATTCTCATCCAGAGGGTTCCCAATTTTTAATTGCTTGTAGGCAGTAACGATTGAATCTTTTACCTGTTCGTAAATAGATTCATGTATAATAAGTCTTCTTGTAGAAGTGCATCGCTGGCCGGCAGTGCCAACCGCTCCGAATACAGCTCCAATAACCGTCATTTTTATATCTGCATCAGGGGTAACTATAATCGCATTATTGCCACCTAATTCAAGGAGAGATTTCCCTAATCTTGAAGCAACTGCCTGTGCAACAATTTTTCCCATGCGAATAGAACCTGTAGCTGAAATCAAAGGGACTCTGTTATCATTTGTCATCATTTCACCAACTTTATAATCTCCATTTATCATACAGGAGATACCTTCTGGAAGTCCATTTGCTTTGAACACCTCAGCCGCAATATTTTGACAAGCTATACCGCAAAGTGGTGTTTTTTCTGATGGCTTCCAAACACAAACATCGCCACAAATCCATGCAAGCGCCGTATTCCAGGCCCATACGGCAACAGGAAAATTAAAAGCAGAAATTATTCCTACTACCCCCAAAGGATGGTATTGTTCATACATCCTATGCCCTGGTCGTTCTGAATGCATGGTTAATCCATGTAATTGTCGGGATAGCCCTACAGCAAAATCACAGATGTCTATCATTTCCTGTACTTCACCCAGACCCTCCTGATAAGATTTTCCCATTTCATATGAAACTAACTTACCTAAAGGCTCCTTTAATTGGCGTAGCTTATTTCCAAACTGGCGAACAATTTCGCCTCTTTGAGGAGCTGGTTTCAATCGCCAAATATGAAAGGCTTTTGTGGCAGTTTCTATGACTTTTTCATAATCATTTTGAGAGGTGCCTTTTATTTTACCAATTAACGCTCCATCAACCGGGGAAAATGATTCGATAATTTCCCCTGAAGAAAAATAATCTGAACCCGTTGAGGTACCATTATTGATTTCTTTTATTCCTAATTTTTCTAATGCTTGGTCTATTCCAAAGTCTACTGCAACTAGTGTCATTTTATAACTTTTAAAAGGTAGTTTGTGATATTCTGACAAAGCTACGAATAATAGTGATTATGTAACGCGTAAGTTATGGAATCTTAGGTCTGATTCATAAATATTAGAAGGAGTGCAATCAAGGCTGGTAGTGCCTGTACAAGGAAGATTTTCTTATCTGCTGTAAAGGCCCCATAAATTCCGGCAATTGCAACGCAGCTTAGAAAAAAAATAGAAATATTTGTACTCCACAATGTATCCTTAATTAAAAATGTCCAGATAAGGCCAGCAGCCAAAAATCCATTATACAGACCCTGGTTTGCAGCCAGAGATTTTGTTGGTTCAAACATATCTTTAGGAAATTTTTTAAAGATTTTTTTGCCTCTGGTAGTCCAGGCAAACATTTCGAACCAAAGAAAATATAGATGTAGTGCTGCCACAATTCCAATAAAAATATTAATCGTAGGTTTCATTTTTTATCTTTTGCAGTATACTTATCATCAACAGGCATAACGGTTCCACAATTATCACAGGTCCTTAACTCTTCCGATCCGTAGAAATATGAAAAATGTGATAAAAAGTCTTTTTCAATATCATGTAATGTAAAATAAGTTTCATAAAGTTTATGGTTACAATTGTCGCAAAACCATAGAAGACCATCCTTTGATTGCATTTGGTCTCGTTTACGCTCTATTACCAAACCAATTGAGCCTTGGTGTCTAACAGGAGAATGTGGCACTTTTGCTGGATGCAGGTATATATCGCCCGGCCCCAGTTTCATTGTTTTTTTCTGTCTGTCTTCTTGCACATGTATTTCTATATGACCTTCTAATTGAAAGAAAAGTTCCTCTGTTTCATTGTAGTGATAGTCTTTTCGTGCATTTGGCCCGGCAACGATCATAACTATATAGTCGCCAGCATCTTTATATAAATTCTTATTTCCAACAGGGGGTTTTAGTAAGTCTCTGTTTTCTTCAATCCACTTGTGAAGATTAAATGGAGGTTTTATAGACATTGATTTCTAATTATTAAGGAATGATATTAGAATGTATTAAAAGTAATACTCACTATCAAATGTAAGAAAAGAAATTTTTCTGGAGCGGACTATCGGTAGAACAATTGAGTAAAATAGAATTTACCGCCGGAGTCTTTTTTTACACTTACGGCTGTGTGTGTAAATTCGCCTTCAATTGTTTTACGATGGTTAGAACTCTCAAGCCAATTCTCCAATGCCGTGGCGGCATCTGGGTAATCTTTAGCAACATTTTCAGCTACATATTCAGCATTAACTTCGCTAGAAATTTTAGAGGCTCGTGAACTAAAGTTATCATGACTTAAACTGCCTTTGGCAATCATATAATCAGTATGAGTGTTGGCATATTCATAAGCAACTTCGCTAAAAAGCAATGATGAATAACCCAAACTGTTCCTATGGTCATTTACTATATCCAAAAGCGCGTGTTCTACCAAAACGGCATTTTCGGAACTCGGAATATTTGTATTTTCTATGGACTCTGTACTACAAGATCCAGCCAACAATACAAATAAAACCAAGACAGCGATGGGCAATCTCATTTTCATATAGTGTTCTAATTGTAAGTAGGGTAATGAAAGAGTGGGGTGTTCTCTAGATCCTTTCTAAAAAGATGATCTTGGTAATATTAAAGAAATTATGAAATAAGCGTATGAAAAACATGTTTTTTTCGATGAACTGCACTTTTCGTCAATTATCCGTCATTAAATACTTCAATTACGTTTCCAAAAACCAGATCGCCAATATCCCTGATCGGTTTGTAAAGAATAGATTCTGCAACCGTATTATTTTCAATTAGATTAAATGAGGAACTTGCACTTTCAAAAAAATACAAAAGCGTACCGAGGATAACCGTAATTTTTAGTACTCCAAATATTCCACCTGCGAGTTTATTGAGTAATCCAAGCATGGCAAAATCTGCAATTTTGGTAAGTATTTTCGCGGCCATATTTACCAGGATCACACTAGCCAGAAAAGTAATAATGAATGCTGCCAACTTTATGTAATTTTCATCCCAATCCATGTTTTGAGAAAGATAGCTAGCTGTTAAGTAAGAAAATTTAATTGCAGCATAAAGCCCGAAAATAATAGCGGCGAGAGATGCAATTTCCACAAAAAGGCCATTTTTTAAACCCTTATAAAGGCCATATGCCAGTAATAATCCCAAAATAATATCTAGAAGATTCAAGAAAATTTGTTTGCACAAATATAGAATTTTGATTTGTACCTTTGATTTTTTCAAAAAGAATGGTTCAGGATTAATTTTGAATTTTAAATCTTTTTTGATAGTAAAAATGAGCAGAGATAGTCAATTAAAAGATAGGTGGGAAGAATTGGTCAAGAAATTATCTTCCAGGTTTACCGATGGAGATCCAATGGATTTAGACGGAATTATTTACCTTATTGGCGTCCAGGAGTTAGGTCAATACCATAGGGTGTATAAAAAGGATGAGAAAGTTAATCTTATGCACATAGCCATATGTAAACTATTGGAACCGTATGGATATTATGAGTTTGAGTTTTTTGACGAAGAAGGTTGGCCACATTATATCGTTAAAGAGACACTTCCGCCATTAAAGGCAGGAGAGCAATCTATATTAATGAAAGAGGCAGTAGTAAATTATTTTGTAGAACGTGCTTTTATTTTATAAAAGATTATGATAAAACCCTATTATGCCGTAATCTTTACCAGCATCAGGACTCCCGGGGATAAAGGGTATGGCCTTATGTCTAAACAAATGGAAGAATTGGCCAAAAAGGAATCTGGTTATTTGGGATTTGAAAGCGCAACAGGGGAGTTAGGGATATCTGTAAGTTATTGGGAAAACCTGGAATCTATAACAAGATGGAAATCCAATTTAAAACACCTGGCTGCACAGGAAATAGGAAAAAAAGAATGGTACGAATGGTACAAAATAAGAATCTGCCTTGTTGAAAGGGAATACGAATTTACAGCCACAAAGTAAAACAAACTATAGTGTTTTTATTTATTACTTCAATAATAACCTTTACTTAAAACCTAAGTATTAGTAAAGGGGGTATTAATCTTTACATTTGTAATGGGACCTAATTAATTATTTACCTTGATTTATAAAAACATGCAGAAGAACATACCATTTTCGAGCCTTGACCGGAATGAAATCATTCAAAACTTAACTGATACCAAATTCGATCTTGTAATTATTGGAGGTGGAATTACCGGAGGAGGTATTGCCCTGGACGCAGCGGCCAGAGGACTTAAAGTGGCTCTGCTGGAAAAAGGGGATTTTGCATCAGGAACCAGTAGTAAATCTACTAAGTTAATTCACGGTGGCCTTCGATATCTCAAGCAGTTTGATTTTTGGTTGGTAAAAGAAGTGGGATCTGAACGGGCTATAGTCCATAAACTGGCACCGCACCTGGTGCTTCCCGAAAAGATGTTACTTCCTTTAATTGAAGGAGGGTCCTATGGAAAATGGCTTACATCTATTGGGTTAAAGGTCTATGATATTTTGGCACAGGTTTCAGGCGATGACAAGCGTAAAATGCTTGAAAAAAAAGAAGCTTTAAAGCTGGAACCGTTATTGCCTAAGAAGAAATTAAAAGGGGCTGGTTATTATGCTGAATACCGCACAGATGACGCCAGGCTAACAATTGAAAATATAAAGACTAGTCTTTCATTCGGTACTGTTGCATTAAACTATGCTGAGGTAACAGCTTTTGATTACACTGACAATATTATTTCAGGGCTACATTTTAAGGATGTTATAGCCGGACATGAATTTACTATCAAATCAAAATATGTGATAAGTGCTGCTGGCCCATGGGTAGATGAATTGCGAAGTATAAATAATTCTAAAAAAGGGAAACGTCTTCATCTTACAAAGGGGGTTCATTTGGTATTTCCGCATGCAAAATTACCGGTAAAGCAATCTGTTTATTTTGATGTTCCTGACGGGCGAATGATTTTTGCCATCCCCAGAGGTAAAATTACCTATGTGGGGACAACCGATACTAATTATGATCAGGATAAAAATGATGTTAAACTGGATTTGGTTGATGCCCTTTATTTAATATCAGCGGTTAATAATATGTTTCCTAAGATAAATTTAGAATTGAAGGATATTATCTCTTCCTGGGCTGGTTTGCGGCCCTTAATACATGAAGAGGGAAAATCTACTTCCGAATTATCACGTAAGGATGAGATTTTTATTTCGGATACAGGCCTTATAAGTATGGCTGGAGGCAAACTTACCGGGTATCGAAAGATGGCAGAAAGAGTTGTAAACCTGCTATCTAAAAAAATGGAAGAGGAAGAAGGAATTGAACTTGCAGATTGTACAACTGTTCAGATTCCGCTATGCGGTAATGATTTCAGGAAATCCAAACACGTCAAAAAGTACATTTCAGAAATATTTGAACGAATAGCAGCAGATGGTTTTACAGAATATGATGCTTGGTACCTGGTGACAACCTATGGCAAGCAAACCGAGGCTATTTTAAAGGATTACTCCATACTAAAAGATGAAGATCCGTACATAAGAATGGCCAAAGCCGAACTTCATTACGGAATTAATTATGAAATGATAACTTCTCCTATGGACTTTTTTATCCGCAGGACGGGTCGATTATATTTCGATATTGAAAGCATACCTTTTCTACTGGATCCGATTCTTGGTGAATTCAAGTCAATTTTTAAATTGGAAGATTCACAAATCCTTTCCTGGAAAGAAAAAATGCTTCAAGAAATACATGAACATTCTGTTTTTTCTTTAGATCGGATTTAGAATTATTCATCCAATGAAGTAAAGTCAGGAGACAGAGATTAATCTGTAAATAGGGCGATGGTTCCTTTCTCGTTTCTATTTTTCTAGTACTTCAGTCACTCCGGGTACCGGAATTGGATAAAAACCATTCTCATCAGGGGTTACTGGAGGTATAGCGTCCCAACTATATGTTTCAGGCATTAGACTCCTTCCTTTGTTTAAGGCATCTTCAAAGGTGATTAGCTGCCCTGAATATGTGGCCATTCTCCCAAGAATTGCAGTCATTGTCGTTTTTGCTGCATGTTCTGCATCACTTATAACTCCTCCGGCTTTAATGGAAGCGAATAAAGCATCATGCTCTGTCTGATAGGGATTCGGATCATTAGTACCCTGATGTTCATAAATAGTACTGCCATCATAGCCAGTAATTATTCCTTTATTCTGTGAGTCAGTGTAAATTTTACCCTTAGTACCCATAAAACTTTCGGATACATTGTCTAAACAACCTTTTTGATGTCTGCACTGGCTGGAAATTACTGCTCCGGAGGGATAAGTGAATTCAACAAAATGGTGATCAAATATCTGGCCGTATTCTTTCCCTTTTCTCACTTCCCTGCCACCCATACCCTGGGCATGTATGGGAAACTCCCCAATAAACCAATTAGCAACATCTATATTGTGAATATGCTGTTCTACGATATGGTCGCCACATAACCAGTTAAAATAATACCAATTGCGCATTTGATATTCCATTTCTGTCTGGTTTGCCTGACGCTCTTTTACCCATACCCCCGCACTATTCCAATACACCTGCCCTGAAACAATCTGACCCATTTTATTAGACCTTATCTCCTCAAGGCAAGCTAAATAATTTCGTTGATAATGTCGTTGTAGTCCAACCACCACATTCAGTTTTTTCATTTTAGCAATTTTAGCAGTTTCCAATACGCTTCGAATTCCTCGGGCATCTGTTGCTACTGGTTTCTCCATAAAAACATGTTTATTTTTACTTATGGCATACTCAAAATGGATAGGCCTGAAACCAGGTGTAGTGGTTAGTATTACGACATCTGCTTTATCAATAGCTGCTTTATAGGCATCAAAGCCCAGGTGTTTATCTTCATCTTTAATCGTAATTTTATCTGTATCAACAAATTTTTTGGATAATATGTCATAGCAGTTGTCCAATCGATCCTGAAATGCGTCGGCCATTGCAACCAATTTTACATTTTCTTTAGTACTCAAGGCCTGTGCTGCTGCGCCGGTTCCTCTGCCCCCGCATCCAACAAGTGCAATTTTAATGGCGTCGTCCCCAAGGACATATGCTGAAGCCGCCACATCCAAAGGAACAGTTAATATTCCACCTGCTGCTAGAGCAGTGTTTTTGCAAAAATTTCTACGGGTAAGGGCGTGGTTTTTATTTTCCATATTTAAAGTTTTTAATAGTCATCAATTGCAGCAAGCCAATAAGCCTCCATTTCCTCCTTTGTTGGGGTTTCTTTCGGACGAATAACTCTAAAACCAACATTTGGTGCATTAGTAAACCACCAGCGGCTTTTGGGAATCTGAGGGTCAATTCTTTTCCATTCTGCCGAGGAAGCTGTCCGGGCAGATGATCTGAGTTCTATAGCGGAATCCATCCAGGAGCCCCCACGAACAGATCTGGGATATAGTTTTGTGGGTTTTATCCATGGATTGTCTGCAGTTTTTCCTAATCTATTGGCATATGTATCTACAGTGTATTCATCCATAGTCCATTCAGCAACATTTCCGTGCATATCGTAGAGGCCATACTTATTGGGTAACTTAGCACCTACTTTGTGATATTTTCTTTCACTATTTTGATCAAACCAGGCATATAATTTTAATTCAACAGAATCTTCACCAAAATAATAAGTAGTTGTGCTTCCGGCCCTTGCTGCATATTCCCATTCTGCTTCTGTGGGAAGTCTATAAAAATTTCCTGTTTTTGCACAAAGCCATTGGCAAAAAGTTATTGCCGCATATTGGGTTATATTTACAACAGGATAGCCTTTTTTACCCATACCATGACTCATATCTACATATGGGGTTGTTGCGGAAGAGATAGCATCAATGTCAATAGTAATTTCTTTAGCTAAATCTTTCAGGCCAAAAGTATCAATTTGTCTCTCTAAAAAAAGCTCATATTGGTCCCATGTTATTTCAAATGTACTCATCCAGAAATCATCTATCAAAACCTTGTGCTGCGGTTTTTCATCTTCTTCATGGTTATTGCTTCCCATCAAAAATTCACCTCCTTTTATTGGGTTCATTTTAATTGTAATCTCACTACCGGGGATTACTTGTGTATATGGAATAAAGGAATCTAATTTTTTTGTTATTTCAGCAAACTCGGAACGTAGATCTGAAGTGAAAGCCATTGATAAAAAAATGACAAATACTGCTATAAAAAAGAGTATGTTTTTTAGATTCACTTCAAAATATTTAGAAATAACATAGGAGCAAGATATTTCTAAAATATTCATTTAGACTCAAATAAAAAAAATTTAGACTCAATCTAATTTATCTGTAAGCGCTTTGAAAGTTACTTTGGCGCTCTTCTGCTTATAAAGGATATCATATACTGCATCAATAATTGGGCTCTTAACTTTCTTCTTAAATGTTGATTTCAATTTATAGGCACTTTCGGTTGCATAATAACCTTCTGCTATCATTTTCATTTCCATCTGAGCACTTTTCACCCTATATCCCTTACCAATCATATTTCCGAACATCCTGTTGCGGCTAAAAGTTGAATAACCCGTAACAAGCAAATCCCCCAAATAGGCAGAATTATTAATATTCCTTTTCATCTTGTGAACCCTCGAAATATAACGCTTCATTTCACGGATGGCATTGCTCATTAAAACAGCTTGGAAATTATCGCCATATCCTAATCCGTGGGCTATACCTGCTGCCAGCGCGTAAATATTTTTAAGCATTGCGGCATATTCGGTTCCTATGATATCATCAGAAATCTTGGTTTTTATATAATGGCTGTTCAGATGTTCGGAGAGCATTTTGGCTTTGGCAGTATCAGCACAGGCAATTGTTAAATAAGACAGGCGCTCTAAAGCCACTTCCTCGGCATGACATGGACCTGTAATCACCCCAATATTTTCAATTGGCACACCATATTTTTTATGAAAATGCTCACCAACAATTAAGCCTGTTTCAGGAACAATTCCTTTAATAGCGGAGAATATAATTTTATCACTTAAAGGGATAGTAAGTTTTTTGAGTTCACTCTCTAAAAAAGCAGATGGAATTGCAAAAATCAACAGATTAGCCATAGAAATCGCCTCGTCCATATTATTCGTAAGGACTAACTGTTTCAATTGAAACTCAACGGAAGTAAGGTAATTGGGGTTGTGTTTGTTGGCTTTTATATATTCTAATGCATCCCCATTGCGCATATACCAAATTACTTCATCCTTGTTTTCTGTGAGCATTTTTACAATAGCTGTTGCCCAGCTTCCACCACCAAGAACTGCAATTTTTAATTCTTTTTCCATCAAATTAAATTAGACCATCAAATGTAATTAAAAAAAACAACGACTTACTTATTTGAAAGTCATCGAGTTATAATAATTTACGAGTAAATAGGCTTTGCAAAATACTATCAAACTCTCCTTTTAAAAAACGATGAAATACATAAAATTTTAACACTGGATTAGCCCTTAGCGTGCAATGAAAACTTTGAGTTATGCGTTATTTAAGGTAGTAGAGCATAGGGTGAGGATGAAAAATTATTTTTGGTTGGTTATTTAGTTAGAAACCGCCCCGGAATTAAATTCAGGGCGGTTTTTTATTCCATTAATTATTTTGGTTTCCAATGTTAAAGGGAGGCTATATAAAAGGATGGGAGAAAGTAAATTTTTCCGATTTTAGGAGTAAAAAGAATTATCTTTTCACATATCTCTTTTTAAAATCAGAAGGATTTTCATTGGTAATTTTTTTAAAAGTACGATTAAAATAAGAAAGACTTTCATACCCACAGTCATAGCAAGCCTCGCTTATATTTCTCCCTTTTAAAAGCAATCGTTTGGCCTGACTAATACGATATTGGTTTAAAAAGGAAGTAAAAGTACTTCCTGTGGCATTTTTAAAATATCGGCAAAAAGCTTCTTTACTCAAATTGGAAAGTGCTGCCACTTCCTTAAGCTCTATTTTCCTTTGGTAGTTTTCATCTATAAATGAATAGATATTTTTTAAGCGTTCTTGTTGCTTTTGGCTGTATTTATTGATTACCGGATAATCATGCAATAAAACATACTCCTCGGAAGTCGCTAAAATGGAGAATATATGAAGTATTTCCAGAAACTGTGAAAATGGTGCCAAAACATGAAGTTTTTTAAGCCTGGAGCCAATATTTATCTTGGTTCTTCCGGTGAATGCTATTCCCTGCTGAGATTTTTCAAAGAGTTCAAATACTTCGGTTAGTTCTGGTATTTCGGTAAATATCTTATTCTTAAACGCCGAACTAACATGTAAAACTTCTTTTTGGTACTCGCTCTGTATGCCATAATCAAAATTTAAGTGAGGTATATTAGACCCTATTAATACCAGATCACTGTGATCATATTGAGAGATATGATCTCCTACGTGTCTCGTTCCGTTCGCACCTTCTATGTACACCAATTCATATTCCGGATGAAAATGCCAATAAAACAAATCATTCAGTCGTGGATTGTGTAGTAATCGGAAGGAACTTTTGGCATCCGGATTTATTTGTTCTAGTTGAATCTTCAAATTAAAAATTTAACATAATTGTTATTATTGACAAGTAAAGAGTTATAAAATATCAATATAGTTCAATTATAGATCAAAATCAAGGTGGAAATCGCTATTTAATCTAAATAGATTTGAATATCTTTTAATCGCAATACAGAATTATTATGGAAAAAGCAGCATCCAAACTGGAAATGGCCAATAAAGCTCATAAGGATATTCCCGGAAATCCCTCAACAGCTACAAGCAGCAAAATAGGTTTAAATGATCGGTCTAACAACGTTCCGTTACGGGTTCTTAGTGAAAAAGATTGGGAATTTTGGAAGCATAATGGCTATATCGTAATTAAAAATGCGGTTCCTGTACCCCAAGCTAAGGCAACAGCAGATTTTTTGTGGGAATTTGATGAAAAGGACCCTAAAAACAGTGAAACCTGGTATGCTCCACCAAGGGCTGAAATGCAAATGAAAGAACTAACAGGGACAGGTATGGTTGAGGTATACAATAACCAGCACCTATGGAATAACAGACAAATGCAACGCGTTTATGATGCCTTTGTGGACGTATGGGGAACAGAAAAATTATGGGTAACAATTGACAGGGCAAATCTTAATTTTCCACAAAGACCCGGATTTGAAAAGAAAGGTTTTATTCACTGGGATTATGACCCTGAGACGAATCCACAGAATGTACAGGGGGTATTGGCACTTGCAGATCAAACCGATGAGAATATGGGAGGCTTTCAATGTATTCCATGGTTATACAGGAATTATGATAGTTGGAAACTTACCCAGCCTGAAGACCGGGATCATTTTCAGCCGGACATTTCAGAATTGGAGGATAAGATTGTAAAAGTAAAATTATAAATTGGTGATCTTCTAATTTTTAATAGCACACAGCCACATGGAATAAGACCTAATAAATCTAAGAATAAAGTTAGGATTGCCCAATATATTTCAATGATGCCTGCAGAGGAAGAAAATGAAGAATTAAGACAATGGCGAATTAATTCCTGGAAGAATAGGATAGCACCAGAAGGATATGCCTTCCCCGGGGATCCAAGAAATTGGGAGCAGGTCAGATACGATACTGCTGAATTATCTGAACTTGGAAAGAAATTATTAGGGCTAAATCGTTGGTAATTTGTGAAATTCATAATTCTTTTCAATTAAGGCTTTTAACAACTAATAAGTGCTATTTTTGACCCCTTAAAATACACAGGATTTGAAGAAGTACTTAAATCTATTTGATTTTTCACAAAAAGTAAATTACAAAACTGAAGTCCTATCAGGATTAACGGTTGCATTGGCTTTGGTTCCAGAGGCCATAGCATTCGCTCTTATAGCAGGCTTATCTCCTTTAACGGGATTATATGCGGCGTTCGTTATGGGGTTGGTAACTTCTATTCTGGGAGGTAGACCGGGAATGATTTCCGGAGCGACCGGGGCGGTAGCAGTAGTTATAGTTTCGCTTGCAATGGATTATGGGGTAGAATATGTATTTGCAGCAGTGATATTGGCTGGAATACTGCAGTTGGCGGCCGGATTTCTTCGTTTAGGCAAATTGATGCGCCTTGTGCCTCATCCTGTTATATTTGGATTTGTGAACGGCCTGGCTATCATTATTTTTATGTCACAGTTAGACCAGTTCAAGTCGTCTGATGGCTCATGGTTGTCCGGGAGCACCTTGTTTATTTTTTTAGGATTAGTGTTGTTCACAATGCTCGTAATTTGGGGATTACCCAAACTAAGTAGAGCAGTTCCTGCTTCATTGATTGCTATCCTGGCTGTTTTTGGACTCGTTCTTGCGTTTGATATTGACACAAAAACAATTGGGGATATAGCCTCTATTCAGGGCGGTTTTCCACCCTTTCATATCCCAGAATTGCCTTTTTCTTTGGAAACCCTGCAGATCATTTTTCCTTATGCGGCAATAGTCGCCGGGGTTGGGCTAATTGAGAGTTTATTGACCCTAAATATTATTGACGAAATTACAGAAACGCGTGGGCGGGGCAATAAAGAAGCAGTTGCCCAGGGAACAGCAAACATACTTTCCGGACTCTTTTCAGGGATGGGTGGTTGTGCCATGATAGGGCAGAGTTTAATCAATACCTCTAATGGAGCCCGGGCAAGATTATCGGGTATAGTAGCTTCTGTAATGCTTCTTGTCTTTATTATGTTTGGGGCTAATTTGATTGAAAAAGTGCCTATGGCTGCACTTACAGGATTAATGATTATGGTTGCACTGGGAACATTTGAGTGGGCCAGTTTACGGACCTTCAGAAGAATGCCGAAATCTGATGTTCTTGTAATGATATTAGTAACCCTGGTTACCATTTTCCTACATAATCTGGCGCTGGCTGTCTTGGTTGGTGTAATTATCTCAGCTCTTGTTTTTGCATGGGATAACGCCAAAAGAATACGTGCCAGAAAATATACTGACGAGAATGGAATTAAGCACTATGAAATCTATGGGCCGCTATTTTTTGGATCTGTGACTTTGTTTAATGAAAAATTCGATGTAATTGAAGACCCGGATGAGGTTATTATAGATTTTAAGGAAAGCAGAGTAGTAGATATGTCTGCCATTGAAGCGTTAAACAAAATAACGGAACGCTATCACAAAGTTGGGAAGAAGGTACATTTAAGGCATTTAAGTGAAGACTGCAGGCGCTTGCTAACGAATGCAGATGCTATAATTGACGTAAATGTCCTGGAGGACCCCACTTATAAACTAGCAATAGATAAAGTTTAATTGCTACTGTATTGCGAATTTCACATTCACAGTGCTCTCTATTTTTATTTTTTCAAATTCAATTTCAATGGGTTGATCTTTATCTGCTTCTTTAGACATTTGCACCCTAACCATTCTATCCGTCATCCTATTTTGTACCCCTGTGTTTAGATCAGAAATAAAAAGAGCACTTCCTAGTTTTTGACCCAGGGGGATAACCATTGCTTCTGCCTGAATTTTTGCTGCCCTTACAGCTTTTTGTCTCAGATCAATTTTGAGTTTTTCCAGACCTGAATATTCGGTTTTTATAAGGTTTACATTAGAGATTCCGATAGATTCGAGGCCCATTAGTACTTTGCCTGCAGTTAAGGCATCATGCACTAATAATGTATATTCTTTGTCTTTTTGAACATCGACTTTCCTTAGAAAGTACTTTTTAAAATTACTCCCCAAATCATTAAGTGTAAGTTGTTTCTCGACATCAATGCCTATTGTTTTCAGCTTGTCAGCCATTTTATTTTCTAATTTTTCAACCGAAGTTTTGCCTTTTGTGTCCGCTTCTGTAATTAGGATTGACAAATAAATACGGTCTGGTATAACCAAGGTATCTACTCTTGCTGTCGTTTCTAAATACGGTTGATCAATAAAGTTTTTACTTTGCCCGTAAGTTGTGAGACTTGTTATTAAAAGCAGTGTAATTAAAAATCTAATAGCCATTTTTTGTCGAATTAAATATTTCATATTTTCAATTTGTCTGTACGAAACTAAATCTTTCTTATTGCTTTTGAAAGATATAATGAGGGAAGTCCTTACCTCTGTGAGTGTTCAATACCTATAGGAAAGTAAATACCACTCCATTGATTTAATTCTTCAAAAG
>NZ_JBATGR010000330.1:0-3744 GCF_049665975.1 Eudoraea sp. | reverse complement strand
AATAAAATTGTGGGTATAAAGTCAGTTAATGGTGATCTTGAGCTAGATGAAGTAAATACGCCGATTCTGGGTAAAGTGCCTTTAAACGCTAATTTTTCGGCTGATAATGATCAGATTCAGGTAAATTTTTCTACATTTAGGGATAGAAAAACGGAAGATTCCGGGTCTCTTACTTTAGACATTTCTAAAGAATCCCCTGCATTTGAGATCTCATATGATTTAAGAGATGTTCCCATAAAATCTTTTATTGAAGGATATTCCCAGGAAAAATTAGCTAAAGGAATGTTGGATGCTTCATTTTCTTTGGAGGGAAGTGGGTTAGATTTAGAAGAAATAACCAAAAATGCGAAGGGCTCATTAAAGGTTAAGGGAGACTCAATAACCCTTTATGGGATAGATGTTGACAAATTACTCAAGAAATATAAACGAAGTCAGAACTTCAATTTGGTTGACATTGGTGCTTTTGTGGTGGCGGGCCCGGTTGGAGCTGTCGTGACTAAGGGAGGTGATTTTGTCAGGCTGATTAGCATGAATCTTAAAGCGGAAGATAGAACGTATGTTTCGCAGGTACTTACGAATTGGAAGATTCATAATGGTATTATCGAAACAGAAGATGTAGCCTTTAGCACACCATTAAACCGCTTTGCTTTTGACGGTAAATTTGATATTGTGAATGATTCAATCCCAGGATTTACTGCTTATGTATTGGATAAAAACGGATGTAGCTTAATGGAACAGAAAGTTAGCGGAAAATTAGACAATCCTCAGGTGGGCAAATTAAAAATTGCCAAAACCCTTCTTGGTTCGGTAATAAATTTTGTCAATGCCATTGTTGGAAAAAAATGCAAACCGGTTTATCATGGAGAGGTAAAGCATCCATTATAAAAATTTACTTTTTTGTTCTATCTTAAAGATTTGGGTGGCATCTATTCATAGTTATTTGTATTTCTATAAGATTTGTCAATAACTTTAGGTTACATATAAGCAAATAGTGATTTTAAGTTCAAATTATATTTTGATAAAAATTATTACAATAATTATAAGTTTTGGTTGTTTTTTTGCCTTTGGACAAAAAAGAGTAAGGGATTCAACCGCAATAGAATCATTCAAAGATAAATTTATTGTAAAGATTAATTTAGATTCCAAAACAGATTTCTATACGGCAGATGGCTTTGGGGGAGGGCCAGATATAAATTTAGATTCTAATTACGGATCCAGTTTATTCCTATCTCTCGAATTTCAAATTATTGGATTAAGCCTTGGTTTTTCACCCTCATTTTTACCTGGAAATAGTGATGAGGAATTAAGAGGAGAATCATCCTTTATAGATATTCAACCGAGATTAGCTTTTCAAAAATGGCTAATAGAGTTGAGATATAGTAGAATCACCGGGTATTATGTGGAAAACACCGAGGATTTTATACCCGATTGGGAGGAAAATGTAGATCCATATATTCTTATCCCTGATTTATCTAACACTACGTATGGGATAACAATTTCGCACATATTCAACCCAAACTTTTCATATAAAAATTTATTTTACCAAACTGAACGACAAAGAAAGAGTGCAGGAAGTTTTGTGCCAACATTTCAGTATAGTTATAATAAATTCACTTTTGACCTTGAAGATATTCCAGACGATATTAAATTCAGAGGGGACAGTTCGGATTTAAGTTTGGGAATAGGGTATTATTATACCTGGGTAATAGGTGATAAGTGGTTTGTTGCACCAAATGTTTCACCCGCTGCGGGGGTTAGTTTTTCTAAAAGTACAATTACTCTGGATGGTAACACTACTGAGGAGAATATTACTTTTTTTAAAACAGTACTTGAAAGTGGACTTCAATTAGGTTATGCTTCGGAGAGGGTAATATTTGGTATTGCCTTTAATTATGATATTTACGACTATGCAGGAGAGGAAGGAAGGTTCATAAACAATGACAGAACTTATGGATTACTATACTTCGGTTATCGGTTTAATTCACCGCGGTTTCTGGCCAAATCTTACGATAAGTTTGCCAAAACAAAATTTGCTAAAAAAATGAAATTATAAATAGATTAGTAACATATTTCTGTATTTTTCTCCCTAAATAATACCTAACCATCTAAAGGAAAATGTAAATGAAATTTATCTCACTTACCTATCTGCTATTTCTCTTATATATAATTCCGATACAGGCCCAGGAAGCGGGTGAAGAAGGAGAAACTAAACACAAGCTGGTTTTACTTTTTGGTCTAACGCATATTCCCGAGACCATTGAAGATGGGGAGCCACTTAAGTCTGAAGAGCTGCCTACCATTGGGGTTGATTATTACTATAGATTGAACCCAAAATGGCAGATAGGAGTAGTGGTAGATGTAGAACTGGGTGAATATGCAGTAGATTTTGGAGGTGAGGATATTCCCCGGGAGAATGCAGTGGTCACTGGTGTTGTGGCCGGTTATAGACTATTAAAGGGTTGGAGTGTTTTTGCAGGTCCGGGAGTAGAGTTTGAAAGAAACAAGAATATTTTTATTATCAGGGCCACTACGGAATATGAATTTGAGCTGGGAAAAAATTGGGGCCTGGCACCGGCTTTCAGCTATGATTTTAAGAAAGAGTTTGGTACTTACTCCCTTGGTATTGGGTTAAGTAAAAGTTTTTAGGTTTAACCAAAAATTATTCTGGCACAAAACATTCTCCATTACCTGTTTTCTTGGAATATGCAAAGCTTAAATAATTCCTTTGATTACACTATATTTATAGCCCTAAATAGCTTCCATTGTGTCTGATCAGTTATTTATTTTTTTTGCCGGGATAGCGTTAACCACAGGTGTGTCCTACGTTGGGCTTGGGATCGTGCATAAGATATACCGGGCCAATTTTATATTTGGTCTGTTTGCCATCACTTCCGGAATATATTTTCTTATAAACACTCAGGAAACCCAAAATTTTGAACTAAGCCTGTTTTTCGCTACTGCCATGTTTGCCTTATTTCCCTGGTATTTTGCATTTGAGGTGGGCTATGTGAACAGAAAGTTACTTTGGATCATAACAGGCCTTTGCGCGGGATATTTTGCTGCCATAAACCTTGTTTCATATTATGAACTACCCGAAATACAATATTTCTTTAGTTACGGAGTCTATATTTTAACTTCAGGCTATTGCTTGATTGGTCTGAAGAAGATGTCATCCAAAAATGATTTCCCTTTCATACCCTTGGTTGTAGTGGCGACATATTACATTGTCTTCGTTACAGAGGAAATAGCATTCAATAATTACGGTGATGCGCTACCCTGGAGAAGTATTTTAAGTTTTAACTACCTGGATTTATTTCCTGTAATTATTATTTCTGTAAAGTTGGTAATGCTGGTTAATGATCAATGGTTTAAAGGACATCTTAAAAAATCTGTGATTTTTTATAAAGAAAACTTTGATCTAATCTTGAATCAGACCAAAAAGTTTGTATTGACCTTAGATGAAAAAGGAAATATTCTTTTTGCTAACCCCTATTTTAATGAATTCCTTGATCCTAAAGAAACGATTATAAACACTGACTTTGAAAAGTTTCTCACCGGCGAAACAAAAAATGAATTTAAGAAACTTGTTTATGACGGCAAAAATAAGAAGGGTAATATAGTGACACAAGTGGTAGCCAAAGATGCCGAGCTTACGGTGGCCTGGTCTTTTGTTAAACTAAAAAACAATCAATCTGAACAGGTTTCCGAATATACGTATCTCTTTGGTGCGAACATCACACAACT
>NZ_JBATGR010000329.1:0-8159 GCF_049665975.1 Eudoraea sp. | reverse complement strand
AAACCTGCAGATGTGATTTTTTCTAAAATGGCTCCAATATGTCCATTTTCAACCGCATCTGGTTTAATCATTGTAAAAGTTCTGTTAGCTGTCATTTATAAAATTTTGGGCAAAAATACATTTTCTTACAGCAAACTACAACATTAATAATTCTGTCTTATCTCAAGAGGTACATTACCATTATTTTCAACGATTTGTAAATGAACTTCCCTCGTAATCAAATTCAGCTTTACCAGTCCAAAACTCTCTTTAGCAATAACACTACCCAATCTATATGGATTGGGCTCCCCAGAAAAATCTGAATAGGCATGAGTAAGTCCGCTACTAGTAAAATCTATTAAAGGATAGGACAGTCCGGGAATATCAATTTTAGAAAACTCAGAAATATGGCGGTCCCCAGAAAGGATAATTACTCCCTTAGCCTTAGAATCTGCCAACAATTGCTTAAATCTATCAACTTCATGGGGAAAATTTCCCCAACATTCAAATCCGTGCTCATTGGACAAGAACTGAATACTACTCACAACCAGATTAAAATCGGCATCGGTATTATTCAACTCATTGGAAAGCCATTTCCATTGTGTTTCGCCAAGAAGTGTCCCCTCACCATATTGGTTTGGCTTAATACGTTTTTCAGTTTCTCTGTCAGGGGTTAAAGCTGTTCTAAAATATCGCGTATCTAAAACTATTATCTTTATTTTACCCAGACTGCCGTTATAGTTATATGCAAAATAAACGCCCTCCTGAGTTCGTCTCGGATGATCTGCCGGTACGTCCATAAAATCTAAAAAAGCCTGTTGGCTCTGTTTTTTAGAAACATATTCTGTACCTCCATCATTTAACCCATAGTCATGGTCATCCCAGGTTCCTATTACCTGCGTGGTTTTTTTTAATTTTTTATAACCTGAAACCTTATTTTGGGCATCATATAATTGTCGTATTTCAGTTACATCTTCAGTATCTGCATAAATAATATCACCACCCCAAATCCATAATAATGGATTAGCTTTTTTTATGTCATCCCATAAATGGTTTTCTAAGTTATGCTTATTACAAGAACCAAAAGCAATTGTAATTTCCGCTTCAGGAATGGTTGTTTTAACCGATGTTTTTTTAGTAGTACAACCTGCAATTAAGGCCAAAATGGTTATTACAACGAATGATTTATACATGAGCATACGATTTAGTAAACAAAAATAAACTTTTATAAAAAGGAATATTAATCTGTCACCCGAATACTTTTAAACCATATTTATAAGGGGTGAAATGAAGTATTCTCCTGACTCTTACTTTTGGAGTTACTGGTAATGGGAATCTCCAATTTAATTGTATCTTTGCGCGCATGAATTCTGAGGACGTAAAGGCCATAAAAGCACTGCTCTCAAGGCCATTAAGAATAGTTATTGTGCCCCATAAAAACCCAGATGGTGATGCTATTGGATCTTCGCTGGGTTTATGGCATTATCTAAAAGCAATTGGACAGGAAGCAAGAGTAATTGTCCCCAACGATTATCCCAGATTCCTAAAATGGATGCCTGGCACTGACAAAGTCCTTAATTTTGAAAGAGATAACGCTGAGGCTGTTAAATACATTAATAACGCTGACATTTGTTTTACCCTGGATTTTAATCAGCTCGGAAGAGTTGGACAGATGACGCCGATACTGGAAGGGTTGAAAGCCACTTTTATAATGATAGACCATCATCAGGCTCCGGATAGTTATGCACAAATAACATATTCAGATGCCAAAATGAGTTCTACTTCTGAAATGGTTTTTAATTTTATTAGTTATATGGGGGATGTAGAAAAGATCTCGAGTGAAATTGCTGATTGTTTGTATGCAGGCATCGTGACTGACACAGGTTCCTTTAAGTATTCATCAACGACAAGCAAAACACACAGGGTGGTAGCTGAGCTTATAGATAGAGGGGCAAATAATTTTAAAGTTCAAAATGTAATATTTGATACAAATACACCCGACAGGCTGCAGCTTCTGGGTTGCGCCCTAAATAATATGGTGATTCTAAAGGATTATAATACTGCTTACACGACATTGAGTCAGGAAGAACTGAATGCCCACAACTATAAAAAAGGAGATACTGAAGGTTTTGTAAATTATAGCCTCACGCTTCAGAATATTCGATTTGCCGTTATTTTTATTGAAAATAAAGAAGAAAGAATTATTAAGATTTCATTTCGTTCTGAGGGAAATTTCTCTGTTAATGAATTTGCGAGAAATCACTTTCATGGTGGCGGGCATACCAATGCGGCCGGAGGAAGAAGTGAACGCAGTATGGAAGACACAATAAAGTATTTTGAAGCCTTATTGGAAAACTATAAAGACCAGCTTAGCTAATGAAGAACTTCCTGTATGTAATACCAATCATATGCCTTGTAGCTTGTGGCGAACCTGAACCCAGGCGGGCTGTTAAAACTCAGTCCGGAAACCTGATTAGTGCATCTGTTCAAAGGAATATAGAACTATTAAGCCAAGAGGAAGAGACTATTCAACAAATCATAGCAAAAGATAGTCTTCATCACTATCTGTCATCTGCCACAGGATCCTGGTACTTTTATAATGTTATAAATGAGGAAAGTGATTACACTCCCCTTCCTGATGATTTAGTGGCCCTTAACTACAATTTAGTTAGTCTTGAAAATGATACCATCTATTCTATGGAGGACATCGGGACAATTTTATATAAAGTAGATAAACAGGAATTATTTCCAGGCCTGCGTAATAGCGTAAAGCTTCTTAAAGAAAATGAAACTGCCACTTTCTTTTTCCCATCTGCCATGGCATATGGCTATCATGGAGATAATAACAAAATTGGACCTAACGTAGCACTTAAGTCCACCATTAGCATTTTAAAAATTGACAAACAAAAAGAAAATCTTGATAATTAAATTCTAAAAAATGAAAAAAATAATTGTAATTTTTTTAATTGGTATATCTGCATTGACAAGCTGTACATCAAGTAAGTACCGAGACCTTGGAGATGGGTTATTCGCAGATATAAATACCGGTCAGGGAGACATCATTATAAAACTCGAAATGAAAAAAACACCTGTAACGGTGGCCAATTTCGTTTCTCTGGCAGAAGGCAATAATCCTTTTGTAAGTGAAGAGTATAAGGACCGAAAATATTTTGACGGTATAATTTTTCACAGAGTCATCAAAGATTTTATGATTCAAGGAGGTGATCCTACCGGCACAGGTCGTGGCAACCCCGGTTACAGGTTTAAAGATGAATTCAACGATTCCCTGGTACATAATAAGGCAGGTATTCTATCCATGGCTAATTCTGGGCCAAAAACCAATGGAAGTCAGTTTTTCATCACCCATAAAGAGACGCCTTTCCTAAATGGTAAACACACTGTTTTTGGAGAAGTCGTTATCGGTTTAGACGTTGTCGATTCCATTGCCAATGTAAAAACCTATGCAGAACCAAATAGAAAGGACAAACCTGTAGTTGATGTAACAATGAATTCCGTGACTATTGTTAGAAACGGAAAAGAGGCCAGAAATTTTGATGCTGTACAAGTGATGACAGATTATTTTGCAGAGGAAGAAACAGTAATTGCGGCAATTGCAAAGGTTAAAACCGATTTTGCAGCAGAAATAAAACAACAACAGGAACTTGCAGAAGAGCTCCCTTCTGGTTTAAAAGTTCTTAGCCTGCAGGAAGGAACCGGTGCTAACCCAAAAATTGGAGATAAAGTGTTAGTGAATTATGCTGGCTGGTTGGCAGATGGAACTCTTTTCGATAGTAATTATGAAGAAGTTGCTATAAAGTTTGATAATTTCGATGAAAGAAGAAAACAAGGGGGAGGTTATGAACCTTTTCCCATGGATTATAGTCCGGATTCAAGGCTTGTAGCCGGATTTAAAGAGGGTTTATTAAGAATGAAAGTTGGCGACAAAATCAGAATATTTATTCCACCACATTTGGGTTATGGTGAACAAGGCGGAGGTCCAATCCCACCAAATGCTGATCTCATTTTTGACCTGGAAATTATAAGTCTAACCGAATAAAAAAAGTGGCCCGAAAATTTTCGGGCCTTTTTATTTAAGGGGTATTCTTTAAAATTTGTAATAGAAAGGTCCAAAACTTCTTAACAGAAGAAATACTAACTCTTTCATCTGGAGAATGGGCACCTTTAATGGTAGGCCCGAAGCTTATCATATCTATTTCAGGGTAATTTTTTCCGAGAATACCGCATTCCAATCCGGCATGACAGGCTACTACTTTCGGCTTTTCGTTAAAAAGGATGTCATACTGATTTTTAAGTACTTCCAAGATCTCAGAATTAGGATTTGGATTCCACCCCGGATATTCCCCTGATAAAGTAACCTTGCAATCTGCAAGTTCAAAAACGCTTTTGAGAGAATTTGCCAAATCAATTTTCGCGGTATCTACAGAAGATCTGGTAAGGCACCCAATCCTAATTTTTCCGGATTTGACTTCAATCTTGGCAATATTATTTGAAGTTTCCACCAAATCGGGAATTGCTGCACTCATTCCATAAACGCCGTTATGGGCACCATACACAGCCCTTAAGATTTTATCCTGAGTGGTTTTCTCCATCATTTTTGCTGGCATTTCAACCTTATCCAGTTTAATTTCCAGCTTAGTTTCAATAAAAGAATTCTCGTTTTTAATGTCCTGTGCCCAATCGTTAATCTTGACTTCAAAATCTTCTTTGAGCTTTGCTTTTAAAACAATTGTTGCAAAACTCTCCCGAGGAATCGCGTTCCTCAAACTTCCACCAGTAATTTGTGACACACCAATACCAAATGCTTCAGTACTTTTATACAAAAGGCGGTTCATTATTTTATTTGCATTCCCAAAACCACGATGAATGTCCATACCACTATGTCCGCCGTGTAATCCTTTGACGCTTATTACATATGCAATGTAGTCTTTCGGGACCGTTTCTTCCTCATAGTCTCTTGTAGCCGTAATATCAATTCCTCCAGCGCACCCTATGTCTATTTCGTCATCATCTTCTGTGTCTAAATTCAATAAAATCTGACCTTTGAGGACACCTCCTTTTAGTCCCATTGCCCCCGTCATACCAGTTTCTTCATCAATAGTAAATAAAGCTTCAAGAGGGGGATGTTGAATATCCTGGCTTTCCAGTAAACTCATAATCGCTGCCACACCCATCCCGTTATCTGCGCCAAGAGTTGTTCCCCTGGCCCTAACCCAATCACCATCAATATACATCTCAATCCCCTGAGTATCGAAATTAAAATCTGTTTCGGAATTTTTTTGATGCACCATGTCTAAATGAGATTGAAGCGTAATTGGCTTACGATCTTCCATTCCACTGGATGCCTCTTTTCTGATAATAACATTGCCTACTTCATCTTCAAACGTCTCTAATTGTAAAGACCTGCCAAAATTTAGTATGAATTCAATTACTTTTTCTTCTTTCTTGGAAGGACGTGGTACAGCATTAAGTTTCGAGAAATTATTCCAGATTCTTGTCGGTTCTAATTGTTCTATTTCTTTATTCATATATTAAATTAAAAGAGCAAAAATACGTATTGCAAATTAACCTAGCGAGATAATTGGTATTTTTGAATTCATGAATAATAGGTTAAAGAATGGGATTGCGTTATCTATTATCCCACAAATAATAATAGTCAAGAGCCTCGGCAGTTACCCTGAGCTTGTTGAAAATTATTACAGCAAAGGGCTATATCCATTTATTTCAAACTTTTTTCGCATAACATTTGGATGGCTCCCATTTTCCGTTGGGGATTTAATTTATGCTATCCTCATAATACTTGCCATCTGGTATATCATTGTTAAAAGAAATCAAGTAAGAAAAAACCTGAAACTTTTCTTTAGAGATATAGTACTAATAATTTCCGTAGCCTACTTTACATTTCATCTTATGTGGGGTCTCAACTATTACCGTGTACCGCTTTATCAAACACTTGAGCTAAAAGACACTTATACGACCAATGAATTGATAATGTACACAGAAAAGCTTACTAAAAGGACAAATAAGTTGCAGTATGAAATAACTTTAAATACTTCGCAAAAAGTAAATATCCCATATGATCAGAAGGAAATCTTCCAAAAGACCCTGGAGGGGTATACAGAACTCGAAATAATGTATCCGTTTTTTAATTACAAGAATCCAAGTTTGAAGAAATCTATTTTTAGTACTCTACTAAGTTATATGGGATATGGTGGCTATCTTAATCCCTTTACAAGTGAGGCTCAGGTAAATAGCAAAATACCCAATTTCAGATTTCCAGTAGTAACCGGACATGAAGTAGGGCATCAGATAGGTTATTCTGCGGAAAACGAAGTTAATTTTATTGGCTTCCTTGTTACCGCCAACAACAAGGATTTGTACTTTAAATATTCTGCCGCAGCCTATGCGCTTAGTTATTCATTAGCTGAATTAAAACTGAGAGATGAAGAGAAATTTCGTGAATTATATAACAGATTAAACCTGGGTGTGCAAAAAAACTACAAAGAATTGAATGAGTTTTGGCTGGCCTATAAAAATCCTTTTGAACCGATGTTTAAGTCAATTTTCAATACATTTCTGAAAGCGAACAACCAGGAAGAGGGGATAAAAAGTTATAGCCTTATAGTTACACTCCTTGTGACCTATGATTTAAAATATCCCATTGAATGATGGACTATATCTATTTTAGGTAAAAAGAGGAATACATAATATATTTTTAACTTTTAGTCTTGTTTCCTTTCAACTATTTTACTTCCAACGGGCATAGCATAATAGGCATCCGGTTTAGAAGTTTCAGAAAGGATAATATTATCAAATTGTACCACCTTTTTAGCTTCTTTTATTACTTTCCCCTCGTAGGCGTACCAGGTCATGGCTTTTGGTAATATGATATTATTTACTTCCATCCAATGGTCATATCGGATCCACTTGACATTGTCTGACTTTTCTCCACTTCTGTAGGTTACGGTATAACCTAACCAGGCCATTTGATAGGTTTGGGGATCATAATGCAGGAAATATTCGTCTTTGGGTGAAGTACCCACCCCTGAATCATAACTAATTGAAATACCCGGATAACTTTTTCCCTCAAAGATCAAATTTGTGGTCTCTCCATATATTATGCCATCATCAGCTAAAACAAAAGGCATGGCATAGAAATAGAACATTAGATTATGATAAAAAACTGGGTCTCCTTTATAGCTTCCAGATTTATCCATTAGCCAAACATGCTTACCATCAAAGCCCAATGAATAATCGGGAGATACTATTCTATCCATTCTCGTTTTGAGGTCAGTAGTATGAGTTTCAGTATATCCAGCTTTGGGTAAATCATATACAAGCACCTTTTTCTTCTTCCAATTTTGAATTCCGCCATGGGCTTCAAAAACCCTATCTAAAGCGTCAGGATATTTAGATTGTATAATTTTTTCCAACAAAACCTTGGAATTGTTCTTGTCTGCTTTACCGGTGGACGATTCTTTACAGGAAAATAATCCTAAAAAAATAAGTGGTAAAAAAATGATGCGCATTTCCGTTTCTTTAAGTTGTGGTCTTTGTAGAACAATTGGTAGATAGTTTACCAATTCTTCTATTTTTGTCCTATGAACAAAGTTAAGCAGATTAGTAGTTTACAAAATCCTTTGGTTAAGAAAGTATTCTTATTAAAGGAAAAATCACGTGAACGCAGAAATTCTGGCTTATTTGTATTAGAAGGACAGCGAGAATTTGAAATGGCTAGTAAAGGTGGTTATACTATTCAGAGTGTCTTATTTTGCCCCAAAATCATTTCTGAAGAAAAAGTGAGGCAAATTATTGACCAGCCAGATGAATTTCCAGAATTAATAGCAGTATCACAAGAGATATACCAAAAAATAGCCTATCGAGATAGTACGGAGGGAATTGTTGCTTTGGCCTGTTCAAAAAATCACAATCTGAATGATATTTCCTTTAGGAACAAAAATCCATTGATATTGATTGCGGAAGCTCCTGAAAAACCTGGAAATATTGGTGCTTTATTAAGAACTGCGGATGCGGCTAAATTAGATGCTGTAATTATTGTAAATAGCAATGGAGATCTTTATAATCCAAATGTAATCAGAGCTAGTGTCGGATGCCTTTTTACAGTAAATATTGCAACAGGAAATACTCAGGAAGTTATCAAT
>NZ_JBATGR010000328.1:0-1526 GCF_049665975.1 Eudoraea sp. | reverse complement strand
CTTGAATGGTGCAGGCAAGAAATCAAAAAATCCCCATTGAAAAACTCCGGGTCCAAGGCTATTCTAAACTCTTTCTATCACGCAACAGATTCAAAAATTTTGTGCTCCGATATAACAGGGGAAGGGTTTAGGAACTTAATTGATCATACAAAATTTATTGAAAATGGGGGTTGTGCCAGACTCATTAATACCCTTGCTGAAGCTTAAATACACAAACATTTAAGCTTTTATTTCCACTTCGCTAGGCTACTTCGCCTAAATAGGTTGGCTACCCCGTCGTTTTCTGTAAAAATTATTCACTTGGAGACATCATCCATATCCGTACTCACCACCACTTCCTTATTTTTAATCTGCTTGTCTAAGAAATTGATCAGCCGGGTATTGATGGAATTGAATTGTGCAGTAGTTCCTCCTGATCCGGGTGCTAAGGCCAGCGAATTGTAGGTAAAATGATTGCCTTCTGCTACCAGCAGTCCGTAACTTGGTGAAGGCGAATGTTCATAACAGAAGGCGGCATAAACATTGTCCCTGCCCGCATCTACGGCCTGCAAGTATTCTACACCTCCGTAAAAATAAGCTGTTGGAAACTCAAATTCCTGAAAAAAGGGTGCTTCAAAATAGCGGTTACCGGTAAAGAGCCAGTTGAGTTCTCCCATGGAAAATACGAACATCGCATCCGGATTAAGTCCGGCATCCATGGTCTTCATCACCGTCCAGCCACCCATGGAATGCCCGCCTAAAACCAATTTTGAAGACAGATTAAATTCCGTTTTTGCCTGTATGGAACTCACCACAGCTTCTGTTTCAACTATTCTGTATTCGTAGTCGGTTCCATCACCAAAAGGGTTGTCACTAAGGTACTGCAAGGCCTCTTCTATGGTCCCGGTAGACGGGCCTTTCACACGTACAGCCAGTACGGCATCCGAATGGTCAACGGCTGCCACAACATAACCTGCTCTTGCCAGAGCCTCACATATCTCAACCGAGCCAATCCCCCCTCCTGAAAATCCATGAGAAAAGACCACCAACGGCCAATCCCCGACTGCCGTGGGTGCATTCTCCGCGACTAAACCGGTGATATCCAGGTCTGTAGCGGCTGTATTATACATATATGCTGCTTCCATCCCGGTTGTAGGGTACCAAATTCCTACCCACAGATTTCCTGCATCAGGATGTGTTATTTGCAGTTTTTGATAGCCTGCGTTAATTTCTTGCGGAATCTCTTCCACAGCATCGTCCGAACTGCTGCAACTAATAAGTAATGCATAAAAGCAAAGAAAAATACAGATTTGGACTTTCATAATGTAGTTGTTAATGCTTAGCAAACTGAGTTTATTAACCCTTAGACTAGTAAAACGGATTTTAGTTTAAAGAAGTATATAGGTAATTTTAGGTTTTGCTAAATTTAATAGTCCTAAGCGTTGTATTTTTGACTAAATAAAAAAACTTATGGTTTTTCTATAGGCTCATTTTAAGAATAGTCCATACATTTAGATGCCTGTTAAATTGGGTTTAAACCGGAATGA
>NZ_JBATGR010000327.1:0-5110 GCF_049665975.1 Eudoraea sp. | reverse complement strand
CCCGTATCGCTAATCACATAAGGACCACCCCAGGGATAAGTTCCACTTTCGATTCCACCTCTGGCGGCATATTCCCATTCGGCTTCCGTAGGTAATCTGAATCCGTTAACAAATTGTTTGCCTCTGCTCTTCTGGTCATCATTTTTAAATTTCGTTCTCCAGTTACAAAAAGCCTGGGCTTGTTGCCATGAAACTCCAACAACCGGATACTCACTATAGGCATCGTGCCAGAAATAGTCATTATGCATTGGTTCATTATACGAGTACTGAAAATCTCTTATCCAAACCGTCGTATCCGGATAGATCTCCAATTCCTCATGTCTAATAAAATCTTTTCTTCTGGAATCTCTTGAACGTGCAGCTGACTCAATGTCCATCCAGTTGTAACTGTATTTAATTTTTGTGACATCTACAGTGCGTTGACCATTATAGGATTCCTCTTCAGGAATATATATTGAATCCATTATTTCTGTATAGTATTCATCAGGATATTCCGAAGTGTCCCAGACTAAATCCTGATCTCTATTCAGAGCTCTTCCTTCATAACCAGTCTCGCCCATCCCGGAATAATTATCCAGCATGTACTTATCATAGGTAGACATATTGGTAGTATCCGCATCCTTAAATGCATATTCTCCAATACCTTCATCCTCCGGGCCCATTCCTAGTTCATCAGCCAGGATGGCCAGCTTAGTTCTTACAATGGAATCTTTCACCCATTCTACAAACTGGCGATATTCGCTGTTAGTTATTTCCGTATCATCCATGTAGAATGATCTTACGGTTACAGTTTTGGTTGGCGCATTAAGAACCTTTCCTACATCTTCCTCACTTTTACCCATGATAAATGCTCCTCTTGGGATAAGTTCCATTCCATAAGGTTTTTCCGGATACCACTTTTTACCCTGGACTCCGACTAGTTCTCCTTTTGTCTTAGACCCACAACTAGTGAGCAAAAAAACAAACGCTATAGATAATAACAATAGCTTCTTCATACTTTAGGTTAAATTTCGATTAAGACTATAAACAGTATTCACAATTATTATTCTCTAAAACTGTATTTTAAATAATTTATTGTATAAAACTGCCTATCCTTTAAAATAATTTATTGTTAGTTAAAACCTTTCTTATAGGCTTTAAACCACCTTTCGGGAATATTTTGGTTACATGCGTCTAAATAGTCCTGTTCAGTGCATGGTAATAACGCAGGTGAATTTATTTTATTATGTGAAGATAAAATTGATGGGATCTCAACCCACCATCTTTCGGTAAGTAAACTTTTATAAAAAATTAATTGTTCGGTTTCTGTAGGTACATTAAACTTATTAAAATCTTTGTTTTTAGCACTCGGCAATTCTTTTATTCTAAAATTATATCCTTCTATAAAATACCATATAATCTGTGAAATTAATTGAAAAGATTGTACCGTATTCTCGCTTTCATATATTCCAAATATGGCTACATTATCACTCATACCGGCATATCTGGCTATTGCACAAATTTCTCTTCCATTAAAACCATTTGGTGAAAAATTCTTAGACCCGTCTATCTCGCCTGCTTTTATAGCCCTGGCATCCAGACTTACAATATGTGCGTTTCTCAATACGGGTTCTGCCAGGGAAATGTCTGAGGTTATTTCTCCCAGTCTGTACGCATCGAAAAACAAACGGTCCATAAGATCTATTTCTTCCTGTGCATTAAAATAGCTTTGATAACCAATATTTGAAAAGTTGAAAAGATTGTTGGGCTTATCTGTAATTATTTTACTCATATAGGAATGCGAAGAAATAAGTTCCTCATCTGCCCCGAAATCAAATCTGCTATCTATTGACACCAGATTTACCATATCCCTAATTTTATCAAATGCCCTATAAGAAGGATAAGTAATATCCTGAGTGGCCCCAATTATAATCGGAATCACATTTTCTTCAAGTAATTCAGCTACAATCTCCTTTACCACAAAATAAGTGTCCTCGACTGATTCTCCTTCTTCTATATCCCCCAGGTCGACAAAGACTGAATTCCAATTACCCATCATTAGCTTGTAAAGTTGTATTCTGATCTCAGTCGTATCTAGTCGCTCTGTTTTCTTTTCAAACGCATTTCTAGATTCCAGAACTCCAATTAAGGCAAAAGATGCATTGGCCAAGACAGGTAAACCTTTTTTCGCTGTATGCTTGTGAATATTCCTGCCAAGAGATTGTGGCGGTAATAACTCACAGTGGGCAAGGGCCATTTCATCAACAGGAAGCAAAAAATCGAACGCCATATTTGTACACTAATCTTAGGTTTTCTTAGTTTTCTTTTTGGGTTTTTTCTTTTCGAGTAATGCTTGTGCATCTTCTAAGGAGATATTTGCAGCATCAACTTCTTTAGCGAGCTCAACCTTGGTCTTGCCCTTAATAATTGTGTGCCTTCCCCATCGGGCCTTTTCAATCCTTATGCCTTCATCAGTCCATTCATTAATAAGCTTCTCTGCTTCTTTTTGTTTTTTAGCTTCTATCAACTCAGTAATATCAGCTTCCGAAAGATTATCAAAGTCATACTTTTTGTTTACGTTGATAAACATACCATCCCATTTGATAAAAGGTCCAAAACGACCCTTACCCTTCGTAACATCCTTATTTTCATATACTGCAATTGGAGCATCTGCTTTTTGCTTTTCGCGAATTAATTCTATTGCCCTTTCAAGGTCAACATCAAAAGCACTTTCGCCTTTATCCAGAGAGACAAATTTTTTGCCGAATCTGACATAAGGCCCAAATCTACCAACATTAGCCTCTACTTCCTCTCCTTCAAATACACCTAATTTTCTGGGAAGTTGGAAAAGTTCCATTGCTTCCTCATAAGTAATAGTATTAATGGATTGTTCCGGGAGTAAACTAGCAAATAATGGCTTGTCCTCTTCCTCAACGGTGCCAATTTGAACCATAGGGCCAAATCGTCCCAAACGAACAGCAACTTGTCTTCCCGATTTAGGGTCTTTACCAAGGACACGTTCTCCACTTGCACGTTCTGCGTTTTCTTCGACATCCAGTACTTTAGGGTGAAAGTCCTTATAAAAATCTTTCATTACCTTTTTCCAATCTTCCTGTCCTTCAGCAATTTCGTCAAAATCTTTCTCCACTTTGGCCGTAAAGTTATAATCCAAAATATGCGCAAAATGATTTACTAAAAAATCATTGACAATCATCCCTATATCTGTGGGTACTAATTTACCTTTATCTGAACCAATTACTTCTGTAAGAGATTTTTCCTCAACTTTATCTGATTTCAAAATCAGTTGCGAATACTTTCGTTCTTCACCTTCAATACTTCCTTTTTCTACATAACCTCTGTTTTGAATAGTGGAGATTGTTGGGGCATAAGTTGAGGGTCTTCCAATACCCAGCTCCTCCAGTTTCTTTACCAAGGTAGCCTCTGTATATCTATACGGCGGTCTTGTGAACCGTTCCGTTGCCGTTATATAATTATAGAATAACTGATCGCCTGTTTTCATTGCCGGAAGCATACCTTCCTGCTCTTCAGCTATATCTTCTTCGTCTTTGCCTTCAAGGTAAACTTTTAAAAATCCATCAAATTTAATTACTTCCCCATTTGCAGTAAACTCTTCCTGATAAGCGTTCGATTTGATTTTTACATTTGTACGTTCTAATTGTGCATCGCTCATTTGTGATGCAAGCGTGCGCTTCCAAATCAATTCATATAATTTAGACTGATCTCTTTCCAGTGAGGGAGATTGCAAATTCATATCAGTGGGCCGTATGGCCTCATGTGCTTCCTGAGCTCCTTTAGATTTGCCTTTATAATTTCTGACTTTACTATACTGTTCACCATAATTCTGAATAATAGTGTCTTTAGCAGCCCCTATTGCTTCTCCAGATAAATTTACGCTGTCTGTCCTCATGTAAGTAATCAGACCAGCTTCATATAGACGCTGGGCAACCTGCATAGTGCGGGCTACTGAAAAATATAATTTACGGGATGCCTCCTGTTGTAAAGTAGAAGTAGTAAATGGCGCGGCCGGTGACTTTTTTGCAAGTTTTTTATCCAGACTTGCAACATTAAATAAGGACCCCGCATTTTTATTTAAGAAAACCTGGGCCTCTTCTTTAGTTTTGAAGCTCTTTCCGAGTTTTGCCCCAAATACATTTCCTTTCTCCGTTTTAAATTCCGCCACTACCTTATAGGAAGCATCAGGTTTAAAAACATCAATGTCTCGTTCCCTTTCAACAATTAAACGAACAGCCACAGATTGCACCCTTCCGGCAGATAACCCGGGTTTAATTTTTTTCCAAAGAACAGGCGACAGCTCGTATCCAACCAATCTATCAAGAACTCTTCTTGCCTGCTGGGCGTTTACCAGGTTATAATTTATTTCTCTTGGGTTTTCAATTGCCTTCTGAATAGCCGACTTGGTAATGGAATTAAAAACAATACGTTTAGTTTTAGATTTATCAAGGTTCAGTGTCTCCGCCAAATGCCAGGAAATTGCTTCTCCTTCACGGTCTTCATCACTCGCCAGCCATATGGTATCTGCTTTTTTTGCAAGGTCTTTCAACTTTTTTACCAGGGCCTTCTTGTCTTCGTCAACAATATATTTAGGACTAAAGTCCTTCTCTACATCAACTCCTAATTCTTTGGAAGGAAGATCGGCTATATGGCCAAAACTAGATTCAACTTTATAATCTTTTCCTAGAAATTTTTCTATTGTTTTGGCCTTTGCAGGCGACTCTACGATTACTAAATTTTTAGCCATTCATCAGTTTTTGAAAAAACAAAAGTATGTCAAATTTTTTATTTGGTGTTTTTAGTCCATATCAAACTATAAAAAAAACATCCCAAAATACGGGATGTTTCCTATAAAAATTAAAAGAATTTAGTTCAGATTCATAGAACTTATCAGTTCTATATCATTATCTAAATATCTATACTGATACAAGATGTCATCACCTATCATTATCAAAGTTTCATTCATTGGAATAACATCAAAGGTGATATTATTCTCATAATGATTTAATAATACAAGATTTTCTATATCTGTTTTATCATAGATCTTAAGACCCGATTTTCCATCACAGATAAATAATTTGTTGTCTTTTATTCACAA
>NZ_JBATGR010000326.1:0-3880 GCF_049665975.1 Eudoraea sp. | reverse complement strand
CTATAAGGCGTTGTCGTGCTATCAGCCTCGTACTTCCGCTCAAAGGCGCGGTTTGGGCGTGTTACGCTTGGCGTTAAATAATACTACAATTAATTATTATTTCATTACAGTAATTAGGCACAACGATTTGAATATGGTGCGTTTGCCATTTCAACGCACCAATTCTTCAATTTACCAGTATGTTTATTTACTTCTAGCATCTTCAATTTTATCACTATCTGCCAAATGCCCTATATTTTATGTTGGTGGTTGTTTTTCTTTGTAATATCTTTCCATAAATTCAGAAATGAAGGTTCTATTTTAAAAGCGTTCTCATACTTTCCACAACTGAAAGTATAGTCCCTCCTTGAGCCTTATCGGCATTTTTCAGTAAAGCATCGATTTCTGGTAGTTCACCTTTCATAGCATTCCTATTATTCAATGCCTCTAAACCCAATTTAGCCAATTGGGAGAGATTGGCCGAATGTACTTTAATTTCTTCAAGTCGCTCATTGCCTTCAATAGCAGAAACCAACTTGCTATGGTTTTCTGACCATTTTTTCAATTTTTGAACAATGCGGTTCTTTGCCCTGACGTCTCCGTTTTGGACCCAAAGATTAACATCTTTATTAAAATTATAGGCAACGTAACTTTCCGGTCTTGCCGCATCGACCACTCTATTTAATGCAGTGGTCGTATAAAGTTCAGGTTTATATAAAACCATTCTACCAAAATATTTATCTTCTTGTAGAACGTTGACCAAGGTGCGGAGTGGATCAATATAGGGTTCTTCGACCAAATTGCGAATCAATACTTCGGTACTGGCCCTATGTCTTATTCCCAACTTTTCAAGTCGGTCATCCATAACAATTAACCTTCGATACATATCCTCGTTGTCGGCGGTATAATCTTTAGGACTCCAAAGTTTTTCCGCCACGGCTGCGGCTCTGGGCCAAATTCTTGATTCTAGGGTAATGTCATCGACCATTTCTCCCCACATACAGGTTTCCCCACCTAGAATTAAGTCCTCTTGTTCTTTGGTAAGTGCCTCTATTTTTTCAAACTTTGGGAGCGGTTCGCCATTTGGCATATGAGTGCCCCCCTTTCGTTTCCCTTTAAATTTAATGGCGACATTGGATACCGTACCCGTCCCTATAAGGGAATCTCCCTCTATTTTAATATCATAGGACATTTGACCAAAAGACGTTTCATGACTGAAAGAAATAAAATTGCCTTCGACCTCTATGTCGGTGAAGCCGTATGGTTTCCCCATAAAATACTTTATGCCCTGCAAATTCTCTCCTTCACCGAATAAATATAAATCTCCTTCCAAATCGGCCCCGCTGGCATAGAGCTTGCTTTCCCATCCTTTCCAATTCGTGGAATCAATATCAAAATCTATAGTACTAGGAACCACCGAGGGATCTACTTTATAAAGATCACCAGCAGGTTGTTTATAGTCAAGGTAATATCCGTAGGAAAGTACTGCTTTATTACCTTCTTTAACGGCTTCCAAAAGCGCTTGGTCATTTCTCCAAGATTGAACGACAATTTCTTCCTTTGGTAGGTCTGGATGAATGATTTCGTCCCAACCTACCATCTTTTTGCCATACTTGATTAAAATCTTATGAATACGTGAGTTAAAATATGCCTGAAGTTCATGAAAGTCATCCATTTCATTATTATTCATGAAATTCTGAATTTCAGGATTTTCGTTCCAATGGTCTGGTATCACTTCGTCCCCTCCAATATGTATATATTCTTCAGGGAAAAGATTGGCCATTTCTCCGAAAAATCCGTCCAGAAAATCATATACCACATCCTTGGTAGGGTTCATAACTGGTTTTAGCACACCAAAAACTGTGTCCAATACATAAGGTCCCGGAGCACTGGCCAATTCGGGATACCCAACAAACCAGGAGGTCGAATGACCCGGCAGATCAAACTCGGGCAGAACACGTATCCCACGATCGGCAGCATAATCGATTACTTCCTTAATGTCTTCTTGGGTGTAGAATTTTCCCCCGGATCCCATTTCATGGAGCTTAGGATACGTTTTCGACTCTATTCTAAAACCTTGGTATTCTGTTAGGTGCCAATGAAGTACATTCATTTTTACAGTGGCCATGGCCTCTAGATTCCTCAAGATGAGATCTTTGGGAATCCAATGGCGGCCTACATCGATCATAACCCCTCTCCAGGCATACCGTGGTTTGTCATTCAATTCCAACTCGGGTAAAACCCATTTTCCATCTTCTTCTTTTACCAATTGTAAAATTGATTCTAAGCCATATATTATACCTGTTTCTGAGTTGGCCGTAAGTGTTATATTCTTTTCGGTAACAGAAAGACCATACGATTCATCATCATTAATGGAGGGGTAATCGTTTCCTGCATTTTTACAATCTAATATTACTTTTGGTGATCCATTATTCGCAATGACGATACCAGTCCGGGACTCAAGTTTGGAATAAAAACGCTTAATGGCATTTTCCAATTTAGGCGTAGAAACGTTTTTGAAAGAGTGACCCAAGTCCTGTTCTAGCGTAAACCGTGTTTTTCCGAGGGAAAGTTCAGTGGGAAGTGGCAATAAATTAATTTGGGCACGATTTTCATCAGAAAGTGGAGATGGTTCAGGTTTTTGCAAGCTGAATCCAACACCGACCAAACCCAAACCAATCACAAAAATGAAACCTAAAACTATTTTCAATATTTTTTTCATATTTGGGTTTCTTTGTTTTATTTGATAAGAATATAAAGACTTACACCAGGCATTCTATTCATGGTTACAGCTTGCTATCATTGCCTAACACCTATAAAACTGTTTTTCTTCAGTTAAATAACCACCAACAATTGAATATAGTACATTATGCACTATATATCACTATAGGAACTAAAATAGCAAATCCTAGTAATTAAGACGCCTTCAACATTTTAGTAGTATTTTATCCAAATGGAATACGTTTACAAACGTTTGTATAGCAGACATCTTGAAGCCTATTATTGAGATGGTATATTTAAACGACCGTTTATGTGAACTTAAAAGGCTCCATGAGTTCATTATTCCCACAAAGTTCATTTTACCGTACTAATTAAATAGATTCTATTTTGACCTTTAATTAAACTTTAAGGTCATGATATTTGGATATGCACGAGTAAGTACGAACGAACAGAATTTAGATCTGCAGATTGATGCCTTTCTTAAAGAAGGGATAAGGAACAAGAACATTTATACGGACAAGGTTTCCAGTACCAAGGAAGAAAGAAGAAAACTAGGTAAACTAATGGACTATGTCAGGGAGGGCGATACGATTATGGTCTGGAAATTGGACAGGCTGGCCAGAAGTCTGATCCATTTTACCAAATTGATGATATAACTAACGAGAATGACTATTAGAAAAGTGCAGCAAGACAAAAACATTTTGAAAAAATAAGTACTAAAATATGTCGAATCTCACTATTTGAAATTCTAATACTACAGATTGCTCTTATTAGAGGTTAAATCGGCTCAAATCATTGAAAATTCTTAAACTTTTGTTAAAAAGGGACTAATTCGGTGTCCCTAAATTTTGGACCTCATTTTAACCCTTATAAAACCTAAGAATATGAGATTCTAGATAGTTCCTCTTCCTCCGCAATCAAGCGTAACTTTATTACAGCTTGAAAGAAAAAAATCCCATCAAGCTCGCTTGAATGGGATTTTTAATTTTAAGATGTCAATCCTGCAAGGATTGGAAGTTACATTTGCAGAATGGGGTAATAGGGATGCACGAAGTGAATCCCAACAGGATTGGAAGTTACATTTGCAGAATGGGGTAATAGGGATGCACGAAGTGAATCCCAACAGGATTGGAAGTTACATTTGCAGAATGGGGTAATAGGGATGCACGAAGTGAATCCC
>NZ_JBATGR010000325.1:0-1688 GCF_049665975.1 Eudoraea sp. | reverse complement strand
GGGTAGTAGAGGATAAATTCTCCAATGGGCGCCCTGCTTTTGAAAAAGTAGGGGTACAATTCGTACCCGACGTGGGGCCGTATGAAAAAATGAAACTGCGCCTGCTCAATGCCGGGCATTCCGTTTTGGGACTTTTAGGGGCCCTGCACGGCCATCCTACCATCAATGCCTGTGTAGAAGATGAACTCTTTGCCGCCTATTTACGAGCCTTTCTAGACAAAGAAGCCACGCCCGTTTTAGGAAAAATTGAGGGCAGTGATTTATCGGACTACAAAGACAGTTTGCTCGAACGTTTTGCCAACCCCAATATCAAGGACAGCGTCAGCCGTATTTGCGCGGAAAGTTCTGCCAAATTACCCAAGTTTTTGATTCCTACAATTCATGAGAATTTAGCGACAGGGGGAAGTATCAAATTTGCAACATTGGTTATTGCCGTCTGGTGCTATTACAGCGATAAGGAGAAAGACAAAAACGGGAAGCCGCTAGAAATTATTGATGCCATGCATAACGATCTGCATGATGCCGCGAAAGAAACTGTGAATGACCCTTTGGCTTTTGTGAAGCAAGAAAGCTTGTTTGGAGGGCTTGCAACAAATGAGCGTTTTACTACTAGCTATACTTCGCTGGTGCAAGAGTTGTATCAAGGCACCAATATTAAGATGTTGATGCTGGGGCTGCTCTAGGCATAAACACAGGTTATATTTCTGCAGACCATTGCGGGAATCTGTAATGCAGACTCATATTTTTGTTCAAAAATACGGAGTATAATTCATAGACTAAACTGTCATTGCTACTGACTCCATAAAGAATATGCATTACTTAAGGATTATGGGGAAATGAAGTTAAGTTTACGATATCGATAGAGTAGATTACACCTTTTGAAATAATTAGTTTAAGCTCTATATTTAGCGTATGGGTAAGAAAAGGAACAAGACAGAATCCATGGAATATGCTCTAGTTCGCGGTGAAATAAAGTCGGGTCATGGTGTTGCATCTGGAAAAGGCAAGGATGAGAGATATCCGGAAGGAACTTTAAAACAACAATTTAAGCATTTTCTAGAACGAGGTCTTGATTTGAGCAACTATTTCATGGGTACTATCAATTTAGATATTTCACCTTGCTCATATGAAATAAAGAAGCCAAAACATTTTTTTAAGAACATAGATTGGTCGGATTATATTCCTCCGGAGAATTTTTATTTTTTTGATGTAACCCTTTATGATAAAGATAAAACCTATAAAGGATTGGTTTATATGCCCGATCCAGAAACTAAAGAAGATCATATTCAAAAGCCCACCATACTCGAATTAATCCTTCCAAAAATAAAGGATTTGGATTATGGTGTTATGGTAGATATAGCGCTTAAAAAGGACCAACTTGATATAATCACCAAGTAACCAATGGAAAACAGAACGTAATACTAGCGTAAATATGCATTAGAAAAACAGAACAGTATGAAATATATCATTTAAGATTTATCTAGCCGAACCTCTATATCCCTTCTTTTGATTATATCTATTAAAGTAATGTGCTATCTTTAAATCAATAATCAAACATACGAGCCGAGACCGTTGCACCTAATTTCCATTACAATCGCCGTGCATAAGCACCTATCATTGGTGGTGAAGATACCATAATTTGGCGAGCGACCGCATCGTCTCGGATACGATCAACAAGAGAATCGAGT
>NZ_JBATGR010000324.1:0-6394 GCF_049665975.1 Eudoraea sp. | reverse complement strand
TTCTGTAACCATCACCGCTAATAGAACTTTAAAGGCTATTAATATAGATGATCAATTGCTGCAAGACAAGGAACAATTAGAGGATTATCTGGTCCTTACCTTGAATAAGGCCATCGAAAAAGCCACTGAAATAAATGAAGTAGAATTAGCTGCAGTAGCGAAAGAAGGTATGCCTGATATTCCCGGAATGGATTCTTTTTTAATTAATAAATAGTGGAATTAAGTTTATCCTAGTTAGTTAATTAAGTATGAAAGTTAATCCATTTTTAATACTTTTAAATAAAAACTTACTACATGATAAAGATAAATAAAGATGATAACAACACGTATAATTTCTCTTTAAACACCACTAGTGGTAATGCCTTGTTTTATAGTGTTGGATTTTCGAGTGAAGAAGAAGTCAGGAATGTTGTTAGCGGTTTGAATATGTTCGATAAACAACAATACATATTTGAACGTAAGACCTACCATAGAGGAAACTTTCTTTTTAACCTCAATGATAAAAAGGGACAACTTATTGGTAACAGTCAACTTTATGGGTCCGAGGCAGGAATGGAGAATGGTATAAAAAACCTTAAAAAAAGAATAGCTGCCTTAAATAACTCCCAAAACTTATAGTGTTCTTAAAGTTTTTAGAAAAATTTCGTGCATTTGATCCGTATAATCCCTATGAGTTACTATCCGTAATTTCGAATTTCCCATACCAATAATATAAATGTCTTTTTTGTGGAGTTTTAAAATAAAATCATCTACGCTTAAATAGTCTTCATTTATTTCAAAGATAATAATATTGGTCTCCAAAGGCTCCACTTTCTTAATAAAGGGTAAACTTTCAAGTAACGCACCAATTTCTCTTGCTTTTTTATGGTCATCCGCAAGACGGTCCATTTGGTTATCCAACGCATAAATGCCTGCCGCGGCCATAAAACCAGCCTGTCGCATACCCCCTCCTAATATTTTTCTAATGCGCAAGGCATTATTTATCAATTCTTTATCTCCAACTAAAACAGAACCCACCGGGCATCCAAGTCCTTTACTAAGGCAAACACTAATGGTGTCAAATAATTCTCCATACTGCTTTGCAGTCTCTCCCTTTTCAATCAAAGCATTCCATATTCTGGCTCCATCCAAATGATACGCCAGACCATACTTTTGGCAAACTGCTTTAATACGAACAAGTTCAGAAAAATTCCAACACGCTCCCCCACCTTTATTGGTGGTATTTTCAGCGCAAACTAAAGAAGTCAATGGGCTATGATAAAAATCAGGTGGGTTTATTGCGTCCTCAACCTGATTTGCAGTCATCATGCCTCTATGACCATCTATTAATTTACAGGAAACACCACTATTAAAACTTACTCCCCCACCCTCATAATTATAGACATGGGCATATTTATCACAAATTAATTGATCTCCTGGTTTGGTGTGAAGTTTAATTGCTGTTTGATTTGTCATTGTGCCACTGGGGAAGTACAATGCAGCCTCCCTGTTAAACAAACTAGCTACCTTTTCTTCTAGTCTGTTAACAGTGGGATCAGCTTTAAAAACATCATCACCAACATCTGCAGACATCATGGCATCTAACATACCGGGTGATGGTTTGGTAACCGTATCACTAATTAAATTTATTTCCATAAGTCTTTTAATGCATCAATCTAATTCATACAATCCATACCAATTGGAGATCCGTCTGGTATTTTAGAAACTTCTATAACCTTGAATTCATCTGGTTCGCTGTAAAAGTAATCAACCCTTCTTATCATTTCCATGGCATCGACATTATTCCTGCTAGATTGTAAGGTTGTTTTAATTGATTTAAGTTTATGATTTGCTATGGCGTTTACCTGAGGATGCACACCTTTATGGGCTGCCAGATTCATAATATGAAAAAGTACCCGGTAATTAATTGATTTCTGGACCTCATTGAAATAAGGATCTTTCAGGGTTTTTTCAATCGTATTTTGAACTAGCTGGCTTAGAACATATTCCAGGCCAATTTGTTGAGCATCAATACTTTTTTGCAGTATTAACCTTGAAGCCCTTTCAGGGTGCAAAAGTAATCCTAAGGTCATATCCGAAGCAGTTTCCGGGGCAGAGAGCGCGTCAAAAGAGACTCCGGTCCTGCCTGTAAAGGATTCACGGTTTCTAGGGTAACCAATCGCCCTTGGTGGAAATAAAGATAATTTTTCTTTAGGTATGGCTATTGCATTTGCATCCAAAGTTTTCAGCAGTACCTTAAATGCCCGAATCTGGGCGTTTTTATCAAGGGTTTCAACGGTTTTCTGACCATCGCCTTTAATAGCATAGTTATAGTCGAGCCCGCCAATCAATTTAGCTACTGCTTCTGTTTGATATCTGTGAAAAAAATAAAGTGGTGCAAAAACATCTTCCAAAACTGAGTTTGGTTCATTTTTGCGAATGTTGTCAATAGAGAAATTTTCAATAGCAATTTCCCTGATATTTAAAACGTTTTGCAATTCCGCGCTTGCACTCGCCCCATTATCCCATAAATGCCCTAATGCATGTGCTCCACCTAAAGGCCTGGCATCCTGATCGGATATAAAGCGAAGTCCTTTATTGGAGGCCTCCGCCAGTATCTTATTCAAGGCTTCCTTTTCATTGGTTCCCTTTGCAAATTCTGAATATGAGTAGGCCACTGTTGTTTTGTCCCATTCTCCAATTCCGGTGTCATAAGCCTGTGAAAAATCTATTTCCCCGTTTACAATTTTAAACTGGGGATGCGGATAATCCATGACTGAAGCTCTTTGATTTGTACTTGCAGCAAAATTATGTGTAAACCCAAGTGTATGACCAATTTCATGAGCAGACAATTGTCTTATTCGTGCCAAAGCCAATTCCAGCATTTCATTATAATTATCATCTCGTTCTTCAAAAGGTTTTTTTGTTAAGGCCTGTGCTATTAAAAAATCCTGCCTGATCCTTAAACTACCCAAACTTACATGCCCTTTTATTATCTCGCCTGTTCTGGGGTCTGTAATACTACTTCCATAGCTCCAACCTCTGGTTGAGCGGTGCACCCACTGAATAACATTATATCTTACGTCCAAAGGATCAGCATCATCTGGTAATATTTTTAACTGAAACGCATCTTTATAGCCTATAGCTTCAAAAGCCTCGTTCCACCACCTGCCACCCTCTAGTAAAGCACTTCTTACAGGTTCGGGAGTGCCGTTGTCCAGGTAATAAATAATAGGCTCTAAAGCCTCACTCACTTCAGCCTCCGGATTCTTTTTAGACAAACGGTGTCTGGTAATAAATCGCTTGAGAATAGGTTCCTGCACTGGTGCGGCATAATCATAATATGAAAACGGGTACGAACCACTTCGAGGATCAAAAACCCTTTCTTTGTAGTTTGCATCAGGCAACTCAATAAATGAATGGTGTTGCGCTACAGTTACCAAATTTGGGTTGGGGGAAACTGATTTGATAAAATTACCTTTGGAATCTCCTTTGAAGGTAAGTGTCACATCAAACTCAACATTTTTCGGAAATGCTCTAGTTCTTTCGAGTGCCATGGCACTTTTACTTTTCTCAAGAGTGTAAGATCCCTGTTCTTTTTGCTTTAACCGTTTTGCAACTCCATGAACGTCCTGAATTAAAAAATCGCTGATATCAATAATATATTTACCGGTTGACTCTTCTATTATTTTAAAACCGAAAAGCACAGATTTGGCAAAAGCCTGCTCAACAGATTTTTTTTCCAGATCATTGTCGGTAAGAGCCCTGTATTTTAAATTTGGTTGAATAAGTAGTAGTTTATTACCGGCTTTTTTAAAATATACAACTTGCTCATTTCCAAGTTGTCCTCTATCTAAACCTATATCGTTACTTCCAATTCCACTACTTAGAGAATACACATATAGAAAAGGCTTTTCAAGTTCTTCAATCTCCAGGTAAATCTTATCACTGCTTCCATCATAATAGAAATCATAAAACCCTTCATGCTTCTGAAAGGCTTTACTCTTTTCGGTAAATTGTGCATTTATTAAAGAACAATAAAAAAGAGATAGAAAAAAAGTATAAAAATAGTTTTTCATCATGTTGTTGGTTGAATTTTTAAATTTATGCAAAATTGATTGCACAACCATACTTTAGCTTTATTTTTGATGAAAATTCAATTTAATGACAACATCAGATCAACATAAAGATCTTATAGAACGCCTTGGCGCGTTGAGGAGGTATCTTTGACATTGATGCCAAGCTAATAGAAATAGAAAACGAAGAGGAAAAAACTCTGGCTCCTGACTTTTGGGATGACCCCCAAATTGCACAAAAACAAATGAAACTCGTACAATCCAAAAAAAAATGGGTTACCGATTTCAATGCCGCCGAGGATTTCATAAATGACCTGGAAATCCTTTTGGAATTTGCCAAGGAAGGGGAAATATCTGATGAAGAGGTAACGCATCAATACAATACTGCTCTAAAGGCCATAGAAAATCTTGAATTCAGAAACATGCTTTCTGAAGAAGGAGATGATATGACCGCAGTTCTTCAAATTACTGCCGGTGCAGGAGGAACTGAAAGTTGTGATTGGGCGGCCATGCTTATGAGGATGTACATGATGTGGAGTGAAAAAAATGGTTACAAGATAAAGGAGCTCAATTATCAGGAAGGTGATGTGGCAGGTATTAAAACTGTTACCTTAGAAATTGAGGGTGAATTTGCATTTGGTTGGTTGAAAGGAGAAAATGGAGTTCACCGGCTTGTGCGCATCTCTCCATTTGATAGTAATGCCAAGCGGCATACCTCTTTTGCATCTGTATATGTTTATCCCCTGGTTGATGATAGCATTGAAATAGAACTAAACCCGTCGGATATTGAAATAACCACTTCCAGGTCTAGTGGAGCAGGCGGACAGAATGTGAACAAAGTGGAAACAAAAGTACAGTTGGTGCATAAACCTTCTGGCATTCAAATTTCATGTTCAGATTCGAGGTCGCAGCACGATAATAGAGCTACAGCCCTTAAAATGTTAAAATCTCAACTATATGAGATCGAATTGCGCAAGAAGCAAGAAGCCCGGAGCGAGATAGAATCTTCCAAAATGAAGATAGAATGGGGCTCGCAGATTAGAAACTATGTTATGCACCCTTACAAACTGGTCAAAGATGTTAGGACGGGGAAAGAAACGGGTAATGTAGATGCTGTAATGGATGGGCAAATTGATGAATTTTTAAAGGCCTACCTTATGGCCATGGGGCAAAAAGAAGTTTAATTGAATCTTAAATGATTATAGAACATTAGAAAAAATTAATTCGCCTTCTATGATAAAAATATACCACAATTCCAGATGCCGTAAATCCCGGGAAGGTCTGGCTATAGTTGAATCTTCTGGTAAAGATTTTGAAATCATCAACTATCTTGAAAAAACTCCCACAAAGAAGGAGTTGCACAAAATCTTAGGTTATTTGTCTTTAAGTCCAATTCAATTGGTACGCAAAAATGAAACAATTTGGAAAGAAAAATTCAAAGGGAAAATACTTTCCGATGAAGAAATTATTGAAGCTATGGTAAAACATCCTAAATTAATTGAACGCCCTATAGTCATAAAAGGAGATAAAGCAGTAATAGGCAGACCAACCGAAACCATAATTGAACTGTTAAAGCAATAACGGAAAAATTTAAGCCCAATTCTTAACTTAAGGTAATTTATTCTAATTTTGTCTAATGGCTTAATGCTTTTAACAATCATTTAAGCGCTAAGGAATAATCTTTAGTTTAATTTTACTGAATATTTAAAAAAATGAAGTTTAACATCAAATATATCGGTTTAGTATTTTTGTTTTTACTTTTAGGAATACCTGCAGTAAATGCCCAATACGGTTATAACAATGGATACAACAATGGTTATAACAGGAACCGTGGCAGTGGATTGCCGCGTATCCCCGACCCTGAACGAAAACCGGAAAATCTTACTGCTGAAGAAATTGTAGCCAAAGAAATGCCAAAAATTACCGAGGTAATAGAATTAAATACTTTTGAAGAGGCGGTCGTATCATCCATCCTTACCAAATATGTTCAACAAACCATAGAACTTCAACTTTTAAAGTTACCGGCCGATAAATCAAGGGAAGCAGCTGACAAAATAAGAGAAAATCAAAAAGAGGAATTACAAGCAGGTCTCCCTGAAGATAAATTCAATCAATTGGTTGAACTTCAAAAGCAAGGTTATGCTAAAATGAAAAAGAAAAAGAAAAAGAAAAAGAAATCCAAGGATTAAAAATTTAATTATCAGTAAGTAGTCTATAAAAATCCTTACGCAGGCTTGCACAAAAACGAAAACCCACTGAGTAACTTTTCCTGAATCAGCAAAAGGAGCTACAATAGTTACAATTAACTATAAAAGCACCAAACAACTAATATTTCCAGG
>NZ_JBATGR010000323.1:0-3117 GCF_049665975.1 Eudoraea sp. | reverse complement strand
AATAAACAGAAAAACGCTGTCTGTCAATATGTCAATGAACTTTTATTTTCCGTAGCACTTATTCCGTATTCCAAACCTAACCGTCACTACTGCCCAGCTAAGCGGGTGCAAATATAAAGTACTTTTTTTCCTTGTACAACCCTAAATCAAAAAAAATTATACTATAAAAATAATTAAATTATAACACCTTGAAAATGAAGCATTCAACATTAAAAATGATTGGCATAATACCCTAAATTTTTAGTTAACAATCAAACCATGCATAAAACAATATCCTAATTAAACAGCAGAAAAAGTCAGACCCACAATCTGAACCCGAATTATTGAGCAGTTTTAATACATAATTAATAGAAGAAATTCCAGACCAACCCAAAACGTATTACAAAATCACGATATGGGTAATCAGGGGCGGCATAAAAATTATTCCCTGTAAATGAAGAATTAAAATGTTCTGCTTTAAGATATATCCTTGCCGTTTTGACTTTTGCATTTATAAAAAAGTCTAATAATGGAAATGCTCCAAGTTCCTCTCCGTTCTGGGTATAAAATTCTGCCAGTAATGGATTATACGCATCCATATTATAACTGCTAAAATATTTAAAGGTTATGCCTGTTTGTAAAAACATGGCCTTCTTGAAAACATGCTTACTAAAATAAAGCGTATTTCTTGTGACAAATGCGGGTAGATTTAATACTTCATTATCCTGTGTGACATTCTGATACATAATGGTATTGCTCAATGCCCAGTCTCCAAATTTAAATTCTTTAAAATATTTGACTTTTAAGTAATTTACGCTATTCGTTTCCTGAAATGGTTTTATATAAGCATTCTCCAAATTGGCATCGGCTTGTTCATCATTTGCAAGAGAAGCAAAATAAGTATAATTGTCTGTTGTTGTATATTTTGCGCTTATATTACCCCATACCTGTGATTCCAGATTAAATTGCAGACTACTCAGACGTTCTTTTTCAAAGCTTTGAGTGTTATACCAATTGTAGTTTTCATAATCAGACTGATACAATAAGAAGTTAAAATTTGGTAATCTGGAAGACGAATGCAGACTGGCGCTAATTTTATTCTTTTCATTTATCTGGTAGCTGGCTGCTACATCAATAATATTTCCTGTTAACTCTCCAGAGATATTGTAAGCGATACCTCCATGTAACATAAAACCCCCTATCTGTTTTTTGTATTTTGCACCTATGGCTACCTCCGCTCCTTTCAACCTATTTGGTATAAAACCTTCATCGGTGGTAATTGTGCTATTGAAAAAATAATTGTAGTTATACAAATTAACAGATGCTTTTAAAACACCCAGGGTTCTGTTAGAAAACTCTGCATTAATCTCATTATACATAGTCTTTAAGTTCGCCCTGTCACTTATAGGGCTTACCAGAGCATCTCCAAAAAATTCGTTTTCAGCATCCTGTTGAAATTTGTAATTCTTGGATTCGTAAGTAAAAGTGTGTCCAAACCCCAGGTAATTAGATTTAGAGCTTGCGGAATCAGTTTCATTTTTAATTAATCTATATTGGTGTTCAAGATAATATCTTTTACCAATTAGAATGTTCTGGGCATCCGTAAAAAAAACATCTATTCTGGACCGGTCTTTAAAATCGGGATCTTTAGATTCAAACTGTAGTTCTTTATTGGAAATTCCACCGTTTTCTTCTCCTTCGATTTCCTGAGATGTCCAGTGTGCCCTTAATCTGTAACGTCCATTCTTTGTAACATAGTTGGCGCTAGATTTAAAATTTCCCGATTTGACCTGACTCCATTGGTACTTCCCTAAAGACCTGAATCCTTTATACCCTATAGACAAGTTAAATCTTCTTGAAGTGTTAAACGTGAGCATGGCATCTAACAGTTGACCCTGTTCAAAAGTAGTCTTAAAAAAAAGATCTGTTAAAGGAGTGGCTACATTATAATAGGATATGTCCTCCACCTCTAAATAATTAAAATGCCTTGCTTTAGAACCAATAGTTGGGTAAAGGGTATTGCGATCCAAATTGAGACCAAGGTGATTATATGGCTGACCTACATTAGAAAAAGGCATTAATTCAAAATCATCCCTGCGCAAATAATTGTATTTGTATTCTTTTTGTATACTAAGTGTGGTATCTAAATAAGTAGAGTCTCTTGTATAAGAAACAATTTTATAGTCCTTAATTGTAATTCCCAGACTATCCTTCTTTTTAGCCCTTTTTGATTTCTTCTTTCTCAACAATGAAGTATCTTTAGCTCTATCGGGAGTAACCGGATCTTTTTGCGCACTAAGAGTGTGGCTCAACAAAATTAGAATTAGCAAAAGGAGATATCTCATGTAAAGACTTTGGTTACAGTTTTTGAAATGCCAGATTCATATCCAACTGTTCATCCTAATAAGGCAACAACTTGTAATAGGATTAATCTGCCCAGGGAAAATGATAATTTTAAATGTTGTCCGCAAAGTTAATTTTTTTGTTCCTAACTAAATGTGAAAGTTTTATGCCTATTTAAACGGGCAAAAATCAATTCCACACAAATTATGAATATATTAGGTCACAAATTACAGTAGTTCAACAGAAAAAATTGAATATTCCTAGTTTTTTCAGGATATTTACAAAAAAAATTACATGTTAAGAAAATTGGTAGTTCTCTTCCTGCTGGCAGGTTACTTTTCACATGCGCAATTTAACGAAAGTGCGCCCTGGATGCAGAACTTAAAAACCAAGAAGTCTTCTACGGCCAAGTCGGGCCAACAGGATTATACTTTTAAGGAAATAACCAATGCCTTCGACGAATATTGGAAAGGAAAGGATATCACCAAAAAAGGGATTGGCTACAAACCTTTCAGACGCTGGGAAAATTACTGGAAACACTTTGTTAGTAGTGATGGTTATCTTCCAACATCCAAACAACTTTATGATAGCTGGAAGAATAACCAAACCAACAAAGCAATAAACCCAACGAGCGACTGGACAGCTGTTGGCCCATTTTCCTCTGGTACTTTAGCTATCGGACAACCCGGTACCGGAAGGGTCAATGCTATTGCGGTAGATCCTAATGATCAAAATATCTGGTTTGCAGGTGCACCGGCTGGTGGCCTATGGAAAAGTATCGATGCAGGTAGCACC
>NZ_JBATGR010000322.1:0-5642 GCF_049665975.1 Eudoraea sp. | reverse complement strand
TATCGATTATCCCGGTAATATCGTGAATTTGAGTGATATCGTTGCCGGCAAAAGGGTTCCGTTAAAAGAACTGTATTCCATGTTTGGTGAACGCCCTATAATGGGCGGCTTGGAGAAAAGAGGGCCTATCCTGACCGGTACTGATCAGGAGATACAACAACAGGTAGCCGCTGTTCTTAAAGAAGCTCCGGATCGTTTTATCTTAGGCGCTGAATGTGCTTTATTAGGTGAGGTGGACTGGAAAAAAGTGCGAACCGCTGTAGATACCGGGCATGAAGTTTCAATTTACTAATCGCTCAGCAACTTGTGTAATTACATAAAATTAAATACTGAAATTGTTTAAATATTAGCTTAACATATATGAAATACATTGCAAATAATAACAGGTATGAAAAAATGAAATACAATCGTTGTGGAAACAGCGGTTTATTGCTCCCGGCAATATCCCTGGGATTATGGCACAACTTCGGAGGCATAGATGTATATGAAAATGGCAGAAATATGGTGCGGAGGGCATTTGACCTGGGGATAACGCATTTCGATCTTGCGAATAATTACGGGCCTCCGTATGGCTCTGCGGAAGAGACTTTTGGAAGAATTCTAAAGTCTGATTTAAAATCCTACAGAGATGAATTGATTATCACTTCCAAAGCAGGATATGATATGTGGCCCGGACCATATGGAGAATGGGGAAGCCGGAAATATCTGATCGCCAGCTGTAACCAAAGTCTTAAAAGAATGGGACTGGACTATGTAGATATTTTTTACAGTCACAGGCCAGATCCGAATACCCCTTTGGAAGAAACCATGATGGCCCTGGACCAGATTGTACGATCCGGTAAAGCCTTGTATGCAGGGATTTCATCCTATGACCCCCAACAATCGCAGAAGGCAATAGCAATTTTGAAAGAACTCGGTACACCATGCCTGGTTCATCAACCGTCTTATAGTATGTTCAACAGATGGGTAGAAGATGGTTTATTGGATGTACTCGCACAAAATGGCGTTGGTTCCGTAGTATTCAGTCCTTTATTCCAGGGGTTGTTAACCAATAAATATCTTAGTGGTATTCCTGAAGGCTCCAGGGCATCAAAAGCGGATAGTTATTTACAATCATCAGACATCACCCCTGAAAAGATCGATAAGGTAAAAAGGCTGAATGAAATTGCAGAATCGAGAGGACAAAAAATGGCACAGATGGCACTTTCCTGGGTTTTAAGGGATAAAAGAGTAACTTCAGTAATCATAGGTGCAAGCAAAGTATCGCAAATTGAGGATGCAGTTGGAATTCTTGATAAAATGGAATTTACATCTGAAGAATTACATACTATAGAAGGAATATTAAAAGCCTAGATGCTGTCTAGTAATCTTTAAACTGGAACGTATGCAAGAAACCAAGGGTAACCGTGTTCCAGGTTCTGTTTTCTAACTGTATTCCTGTATAAGATAGATTTATTTCCGTCATGGGCCCTAACAGGACCCCGATAATGGGTCTGTAATATATTCCACCTTCATTCCCCTTGTTAAGACCAAGCCCATAGCCACCGTCTATACCAAAGGAAAAGGAATTAGAGGGCCATATACGCAATGAGGCAGCCAAAGGAACAAATTGAACATCAGTTAGTCCTGATACAATTTCATCTGATTGAAAAGAATCTTTAAATCCGTAAATGAGTCCAGTACTTATACCGAGATCCACTACTTCACCCAGAGCCCACATATATCCCAGGTCCAAACCTACCATCAGGCTTATTTCATCATTAAAATCATCAATAGGTAAACCTGCGTGAAGTCCTAGCTTTAATCCTTCTTGTGCATATGAACCCATGCCAAATAATGTGAAAATAAATACCAAAATTAAATGCTTCATTTTTACTACTTTTCATAATACAACGCCAAAACTAACAGCTTCTTTGAAGTAGAACGCATTTTTGTTGCCAAACCAACCTATTGGGTTGTGAAAGTCAAATAATGTTCTTATTTGGTCAACCTATATACGCTAAATGCATAAAAAATCAGATGTAAGCAGCCAGCTCGCTAGGTTAGTCTATAATATATTATGACACTTTTTATTTCAGATGTGCAGAATTCAAAAAAATAGCATATTTTCAAGCATTGTTAGGAATTAAATGTTTTCTATTTGGGATATCATTGTAGTCTGAATATTGTTAAAGAGTTATGGTTTATACACAAATCCCGGAATAGATAGTTTAATTTTTAATAATCCCCTAAATTTACAGTCCAAAACCAAAAACGAATATGAGGTTAGGCATATTGAAGGAAACTCAAAAAGGCGAAAAGCGGGTTTCAATTTCTCCAACAATTGCAAAGCAATTGACTGACAAGGGTTTCGAATTAATTGTTGAAGAAGATGCAGGTACCTATTCTTCTTTTAAAAATTCAGACTACCGGGAAACAGGAGCAAGGGTAGAAAAGAGGGGCGTTGTTTTTAAGGACTCGCAAATTCTTATAAAAATTAATCCCTTTAATGAAGAAGACTTAAAGTTAGTTAATAAGGACCATGTACTAATTAGTCACTTGTATCATAAATCCAAGCCAGAACTTATTGAAAAAATTGCGGCTAAAGGAGCATCCGCTTTTTCTATGGATGCCATGCCCCGGATTTCAAGGGCTCAGGATATGGATGTTTTAAGTTCGCAGAGTAATTTGGCCGGATATAAATCCGTTATTCTTGGAGCCTATGAAATGAAAAAGATATTTCCATTGATGATGACTGCGGCAGGAACAATTAAACCGGCCAAGGTCTTAATTTTTGGTGTAGGTGTTGCAGGTCTGCAAGCAATAGCAACTGCCAAACGCTTAGGCGCAATGGTTAAAGCTACCGATATAAGATTAGAAACCAAAGAGCAGGTAGAATCCTTGGGCGCAAAATTTATTATGGTTGAAGGACCTAATGGGGAATCTGAAAGCGGTTACGCAAAGGAAGCTTCTGAAGACTATCTACGCAGACAAAAAGAAGCTGTTAATAAGTCGCTTTATAAGGCAGATTTAGTAATTACTACTGCTGGTATCCCAGGTAAAAAATCACCAATTTTAATCACCGAGGAGCAAGTTCTAAATATGAAAAACGGTGCTGTAATCATTGATTTGGCTGCCGCACAGGGAGGAAATTGTGAAATCAGTAAACTGAATAAAACGGTAACGAGAAATGGTGTAAAGGTAATTGGTACAAGTATCGCCCCGGAAAGTGTTTCAACCAATGCAAGTGAATTATACGCAAAAAACATGTACAACTTTATTATGCATCTTACAGAAGAGTCTAATTTAAAATGGGATCTGGAAGAACAAATAACCGATGAAACTTTGATTGTACAAAACGGAATTATACGAAAATAGAAAAGAAAACAAGATGAATGAATGGATAGAATTTATTAGTAATAACCTCGAAATCACCTACATCCTAATCCTTGCGATATTTGTAGGAGTTGAAGTCATCAAGCACATCCCTGCTGTATTACATACGCCATTGATGTCGGGTGCAAATGCCTTAAGTGGTGTGGTAGTTGTAGGGGCAATATTAGTGATGTTACATTCAGACCCAAAAAATTATTTTGCCTTAACCCTTGGGTTTATTGCAGTAGTATTAGGAATCTTAAATGTTGTAGGTGGTTTTACCGTTACTGGCAGAATGCTTAAAATGTTTAAAAAGAAAAATTAATGAGTATTTCACTGAGCCTTATATACCTGGCAGCCACAATTGCTTTTATTATTGGATTAAAAAAGATGGGGCACCCTGCAACGGCAAAAAATGGAAATTTAATTGCAGCTGCAGGAATGGCCCTTGCCATTGCAGGAACTATTTTCATCCATGATTTACAGGTACCAACTTCTATTTATATTCTTATAGGAATGGCAATTCTTATAGGGTCTGCAATTGGCGGCTGGATGGCCATCAAAGTGAAGATGACCAAGATGCCCGAATTGGTTTCCTTATTTAATGGTTTTGGTGGTGCAAGTGCTGCTTTAATTGGGCTTGTAGAATTCAGTAGAGGTGGAGGTGATAAGATGATAACCACCACTATTGTATCCGGAATTATTATAGGTGCAATTACTTTTTCCGGAAGTTTGATAGCATGGGGAAAATTAAACGGGTCCGTAAAAAGTGTGATAAAGATTCCTTACCACAATACGGTAAACAATTTATTTTTAGTGGGGATTATAGCTTTTGCCTTCTTCATTGTAACTGCCGGTGCCAGCAATGAGGTTTTGGCATTTGGTTTATTAGCTGGCGGGTTAATTTATGGAATCTTATTTGTACTTCCCATAGGTGGTGCAGATATGCCCGTGGTAATTTCATTATTGAATTCATTGACAGGTATTGCGGCTGCGATTACAGGAATTTTATATTCTAATATGGTGATGTTGATAGGGGGTATACTTGTTGGCTCGGCTGGCATTATCCTTACAGTTGCCATGTGTAAGGGAATGAATAGAACCCTGGGCGCAGTTATTTTTGGAACCTTTGGCGCAACAGATTCAGTAGCCGGCACAAACAAAACTTTAGGGACCATAAAAAAAACAAACCCCAGTGATTCCGCAATTATGCTAAACTATGCTACCAACGTTATTATAGTTCCAGGTTATGGATTGGCCGTTGCACAAGCACAGCACATCATTCATGAATTAGAAGAATTGTTGACTAAAAAGGGGGTTAATGTAAAATATGCCATTCACCCTGTAGCAGGCCGTATGCCTGGACATATGAATGTACTGCTGGCAGAAAGCAATGTGGATTATTCCTTGTTGTTAGAAATGGAGGATATTAATCCTCAATTTAAGAATACCGATGTTGTTCTGGTAGTGGGAGCAAATGATGTGGTAAATCCTGCCGCGCATAACGACCCTTCAAGCCCTATTTATGGCATGCCTATCCTGGATGTTGAAAATGCCAAACATATCATTGTTAATAAGCGTACCATGAAAGCCGGATATGCCGGAATTGAGAATGAACTGTTCTACAATGATAAAACAGTTATGCTTTTTGGGGACGCGAAAGACGCATTGACCAGTCTGGTTAGTGAATTGAAGAATATGTAATGAGGATGGGGGTAACCCAAAACGAAGATAATACAGGAACCTCATGGTTAATTGGTTTTTTTATAACTCCAAACAGCCAATACATTCATGACAAAGGCGTAAAGTAGCGTCTTTAAGAATTGTGGTATTATATCGGCAAACGAGGAGCCTTTGAGCATTACCATTCGCATTACTTCCACAAAATATTTTATCGGATTAAACTCAGTAATTAACTGCGCCCATTGTGGCATACTTTCTATGGGAGTGAATAAGCCACTCATTAGTATAAAAATTACCATAAAAAACCACGAGATAAACATAGCCTGTTGCTGGGTATCAGTAAAATTAGAAATAAATAATCCTATCCCTAAAACAACAAAAATATATATGGAGGTATACGCGTACATTATGACCAGACTCCCAACTATGGGAATATTAAAAATGAGTTTTGCAATGATTAGCCCAAGTGTCAACAATCCCATACCTATTATCCAAAATGGAAATAGTTTCCCAATAATAAACTGGCTCTTGCGTATGGGTGTTACGTTAATTTGCTCTAAAGTGCCAATTTCTTTTTCACGTACAATATTCATCCCGGAAAGGAA
>NZ_JBATGR010000321.1:0-6270 GCF_049665975.1 Eudoraea sp. | reverse complement strand
TTTTCCTTACAACTACTTAAAATTGTAAAACAAGAGAGCAAAGCAATAATTAAATTTTTCATAGTATTTTCTTATTATAACAAGGAAAGAGATAAAGATAAATAATAATAGACAATTATAAAATGAGCTGCATTTTAATATTACTTCTTTTATATGGAGTATTTTTTTCTAAATCTATTACTTCGAACCCATATTTTCTATATATATAAATGGCAGGTTCCAGGATAGTATTTGAATACAGGAGTAATTCTTTCCAATTTTCTCTTTTGGCAAAAGAAATTCCATGTGCCATAAGTTTCTGTCCAATTTTTTGTCCTTGATAACCCGGGTCAACAGCCATTTTGCCTAGTTCATATTTTGAATCTTTTATCTTAATAAAAGAATAACAGCCCACAATTTCAGAGTTTATCTCTGCAAAAAAAATATATCCACCTCTTTCAATGATGCTACTTTCGCAGTTTTCTAGTAACTCAGCATCTTTGGGCTCAACTTGAAAGTAATACTCTAACCAGGCTAAATTCAGATCTCTGAAGTATTTGGCAAGGCCCGGTCTAAAAGGGATGATTTTCAAAGACATTACTCCGATTCTGATTTTGCGAATACTAAAGTTAATATTAGTGGTGATTCTAGTTAAAAGTATTTAAATATTTTTTAGTAAGAAAAATCTAAAAGTAAATCTAAATCGTATATAGTCTCAAACAAACACTTTTAAAAAGTAACAAAAAGGTTAATTAATATTTACATTATGACTGAAACAAAAAATAACAATGGATTAAAAGTTATAGCTGGCTTATTGGGCGTAGTTCTATTAGCTACTATTATTTACACTGTTAGTCTCTATCAGGATAAGAAAAAGACTACTATGGCTCTTACTCAGGAAAAAGAGCTTGTCGTTGAAGATTTGAATAGCTTAAAGTCGGAATATGACAAGGCTATCCTGGAAAGTAATGCCACAAATGAAGAATTGGTTGGCGCAAGAGATAGAATTGCAAAGTATATTGACTCTGTTAAAACCATGAAATCTGATATTGCTTCCCTTTCAAGATACAGAAGACAGGTTGGTGTTCTTAAGGAAGAAAGAGAACAATTACTACGTCAGGTAGATTCTTTGACTAAGTCTAATACTTTTATTGCAATGCAAAGAGATAGTACTTTTGTTGAATTGGAAAAACAAACAGTATTTAACGATTCATTGGTAGTGCAAAATACTCAGTTGGCCGATGCTGTTGAAAGAGGTTCTGCTTTAAATTTATCTGCTTTTACAGTTGATGCTGTAAGAGAGCGTAATAATGGTAAATTAGTATCTACTTCCAGAGCAAAAAGCACAGATAAATTTAAAATTTGTTTTACTGTAGCTGATAACGTAATTGCCGAAGCAGGAGACAGACAATTCCTTGTTGAGGTTTTAGATCCTCAAGGTAACGTATTAGGTGGAGGAATGAGTAAATCAAGTGAGGACGGTGCCTCTGTATCTTATAGCAAAGAAACCGATTTCTACTACGAAAATAATGATTTGGATGTATGTGATTTTATAAACAAACCATCTGGCGATTTCCAAAAAGGAAATTACATGGTAAATGTTTATGATGACAAACTTAAATTACTGGGAACATCTAAGTTTACATTGAAATAATAAACACTATCCATTAATAAAAAAAGGGTCAATTTTCAAGTTGACCCTTTTTTATTGATATCATTTTATATTAAATACAATACCCTTTTGCTGAAGGGAAATTCTCCAGAATTACCCAGGTCTCTTCTAATAAAAATTATAATTTTAATCGCGCAGATTAAGAAGCAGATTACTATTTCAGACCACCTACCATCTCCTCAGGTTTAACCCATTCATCATATTCTTTATCCGTAACATATCCCAGCTTAACAGCTTCTACCTTTAAGGTAGTCCCATTTTTATGTGCTGTATTAGCTATTTCTGCGGCTTTATAATATCCAATTTTTGTATTTAATGCCGTTACAAGCATTAATGAATTGTTCAATAATTCTTTAATGACGTCGTAATTAGGTTCTATGCCCACAGCGCAATTTAAATCAAAACTGACTGCAGCATCTCCTAAAAGCTGAGCAGATTGCAAAACATTAGCGGCCATTAAAGGTTTAAAAACATTTAACTCATAATGTCCCTGCGTACCTCCAATAGTGACGGCAACATCATTACCCATGACTTGTGCGCAAACCATGGTTAGCGCTTCACACTGGGTTGGGTTAACCTTACCCGGCATAATTGAACTTCCCGGTTCATTGGCAGGAATTATGATTTCACCAATTCCCGATCTTGGTCCTGATGCCATCATTCTAATATCATTGGCAATTTTATTAAGGGAGACGGCTATTTGTTTTAAGGCGCCATGGCTTTCCACCAGCGCATCATGTGCTGCAAGGGCTTCAAACTTGTTTGGAGCTGTTTTAAACTTAAGCCCTGTAAACTCAGATATATACCTGGCTACTAATACATCGTAGCCTTTAGGTGTGTTTAATCCGGTACCCACTGCAGTGCCACCTAATGCCAATTCACTTAAATGATCTAAAGTGTTCTCAAGTGCCTTTATCCCATGATCTATTTGAGAAACATAACCTGAAAATTCTTGTCCAAGTGTTAAAGGAGTGGCATCCATTAAGTGCGTTCTGCCAATTTTCACTACATTACTAAAAAGCTCTGCCTTTTTATGGAGCGTATTGCGTAATTGTCTTAATCCGGGAATAGAAACCTCAATAATCTTCTTGTAAATTGCAATATGCATTCCGGTCGGAAAAGTATCATTCGAGGACTGCGATTTGTTAACATCATCATTTGGTTGAATTGTTTTCTCTCCTTCACCAATGACTTTACCTGCCAATTCATGTGCTCTATTAGCAATGACTTCATTTACATTCATATTGCTCTGCGTGCCGGAACCGGTTTGCCATATAACAAGAGGAAATTGGTTATTATGATCTCCTGCGAGTATTTCATCACAAACCTGGGCAATAAGATCTCTTTTTTCTTTGGATAATACGCCTAATTCACAATTGGTGTATGCCGCAGCCTTTTTTAAATAAGCAAACCCCATAATTACATCCAGAGGCATGGATGCCGGAGGACCAATTTTAAAATTATTTCGCGATCTTTCTGTTTGTGCACCCCAGTATTTATCAGATGGGACCTTTACCTCGCCCATGGTGTCTTTTTCAATTCGGAAGCTCATAATAGTATAGTTTTATGCCTACAAAGATAAGATACGAAGACTTATTTTGATGGTTGTAAATTGAAATTTCATATGATCTAATTTTTTTTTGCCTTTGATTTGTGGAAATTACTATTTTCAAACTATCTTTGTCTTCCAAAGAGTAAGAGTATGTTCGAATTTGATCAATATTTGGGATTTTTAGCTTTTTTAACCGTTATAACCATAGGTTTTTGGTTAATGATGTTTTTATTATTATTTGTAGTTCCGTATTGGCTGGGAGGCAATCTTATGGAATTATGGAAAGAAAAACGTGAAGCCAAAAGAGCCCAACGTAACGAATAAAAAAAGAAGCCATCAGGCTTCTTTTCTTTTAGGTGTATTTGATTTTAAGATCCTTCAAATTCAAAATCATCTCCATTACCATTTCCTCTTCGGTTCCCATTTCTTTGATTCTTTTTTTGATTGAAGCGATATAAAAAGGATAGCGTAATTTGTCTTTCCCGCCATTGGAATTCACTATAGGTAAATACATTATCCGTGCGGGTTTCACTTCTTCTTTTTCTACTGTTTAAAAGATCACTCACATTAAGCGAAAGTGTGGCTTTGTCTTTAATTATGTCCTTACTAAAAGCTAAATTAGTACTCAAAATACCTTTTCTCTTGCTTTGTGCGTTTTCCGTTGGCCCCCTATAAAATAGATTGGCCTGAAAATCTATTTTTCCAGGTAGCGGAATTTTGGCACTAAACCTGCTGAACCAAGCGAGGTTATCTGCATCAAAAATTTGAGTTATTTCCTCATCCAGAAAATTAGTATACGTATAGTCTCCCCGTAATTGCTGATTAAAAATATTAAAATTTAAGGTAAAGCGCCAATTCCTTTTAGGAACGTAGATGGTAGTAAATTCCATGCCATAGCGCGTGTCTGTTGCAAGATTTATGGGTGTTCTAGCCTGTACAGGAACAAAAACGGGGTTATCAGGATCATCCGGATTTTCAATTTCAACAAAATCTCCTGTTTCCAGTGTTATAAATTGAAAAACTCCTGTAGCATAATTGTAATAAACCGAAGTAGTTAAGGTTACCTTTTCCCATCGTTTAAGATATTCTAAATTGAAAGCATTGGTATAAGTCGGATTGAGATCCGGATTTCCAAAAAACAAATTTGTATTGCTCGATCTGGAAGGAAAGGGATTAATAAATCGCGAGCGTGGCCTTCTCAATCTTCTGCTATAGCTAATGTTTAACTTATCCAATTCAGAAAAATCATAGCCAATAAAAATAGACGGAAACCAATCTACATAGTTTTTATTATTTATTTCATTTGTATTAACCAATTCAATTCCGATATCAGAAGCCTCCATTCGCAGACCCCCAAGAATATTAAAATGTTTAAATTTTCTGCCTAACTGAACATAGGCGGCATTTACGTTTTCTGTATAAATAAGCCGGTTACTAAAATTGGGGTCACTGATTAAAGATCCTTCCTCCAATACTCCGAATTGAAAATCCGTATCAAACGTATTAAAGGTACCTCTATATCCCATCTCAAATTGTGACTGCTTGTCCTTGCTAAATGGAAGCACATATTCCATTTGTATGAGTTGGTTTATTTGTGTTTCATCATTAATAGTCTGTTCTGTGGGAAGTTCATCATTTTCACCTAAAACAATTTCATTAATAATTGCATTTTCTACTTCTGAGCCGGTTGAATATTGATAATCCAATGTAATTTGATGGCCTTTGTCATTGAATTTCTTAGCAAAATTGAAAGAATATTGTATGTCATTTTCATCTTCTCCTTCAATAGTAAATCTATTCCTTTGAACCGTCGGATCACCATTGGAATCAAAATTAAAGAAATCAATATTTATAGTGTTCTCGCCATTCGAAGTCCTGTAAACAAAGGAATTCGTGATACTTGTTGTTGGGTTAATAAATAATTCAAAACCAAAATTAGTATTGAATCCGTTCCTTTCTCTTTGGTAAGCCCGTATTTCGTTTTGAAAACTTGCGGTAGTCCCATCAGGGTTAAAGTTTTCTTGCTCAAACAGCGCATTACCAGGAGCATTTCTATATCTATAGGTCGTATTAATAAAAAAGTTAAATTTTTCCCGCCTTAGATTTAAGCTAAGTGCACCTCCATAATTATCCGGGTAACCCGCAAAAAGATTAAGTGATCCGTTTAAACCTGAATTTTTACCCTGTTTGAGTATTATATTAATGATACCACCAGTACCCTCTGCGTCATAACGTGCAGATGGATTTGTTATAACCTCTACTTTTTCAATGGTTTCTGCCGGTAATTGTTGTAATGTTTCCGGATTAATTCCAGATAGGGCAGAAGGCTTCCCATTAATCAGAATCCTTACACTTTCATTGCCTCTTAAACTTATATTTCCCTCTACATCTACAGTAACTGAAGGGATATTGTCTAAAACATCTGTTACAGATCCTCCTCTTACCGTAAGATCCTGGCCTACATTGTATATTTTCTTATCGAGGCGAAGTTCTATTGTTGTCCTTTCTCCAATTATTTCTACTTCTTCCAATTGCTGGGCATCTATTTGCAATTCTATTGTCCCCAGATCAGTTGATGCCCTAAAGTTTTGTGTTTTTAGTTCATATGTTTTATAAGAAATATATTCTACTCTTACATTGTATTGTCCCGGAATCGTCTCCACATTAAACTGGCCATTAGCACCAGTTAATGCACCTGTAACGAGCTCTGGATTAGGTATTGATTGAAGAATCAGGGTAGCATATTCAAGAGGTTCCCCTGTTTCTGAATCAATAACTTTGCCAGTTATTTCAATTGGTTCTGGTTTTTGAGAATGTAAGTTCAAATGGATAAATAAACAGCCTAAGGCTATAGGAATTCCGATTCGGCAGGCAAAAAGGTTTTTATCGATTTTTCTTTTCATAATTTTAGTTATTCTCCACTATTTCTATACCTATTTATATAAATCACCGTTTAGAATTAAACTTTAATAATTCAAAGTTGTGATTAATAAGATAAAACAAGAAAGAATCTTCTTTGAACGACATAAGGATTCCAGTGAACAGCAAGCTTTGGCTTTTAATCAAA
>NZ_JBATGR010000320.1:0-2253 GCF_049665975.1 Eudoraea sp. | reverse complement strand
GGGGTACTTTTGGTTTGTTAAGTGATCGAGATGCTACGGAGAATTTCTTTTCAGAGGTGGGTGCTGATGTCAACATTACTTTCCCCCGAATATGGTTTCCATTTTTTAACTGGAAGAAGATAATTCCATCCTATAAACTGCCCCAGTCCAGAGTTTCTATTGGCACAAGTTTTCAGAAAAACATTGGCCTTGACAAACAAACTTTTAATACCATATTAGCATATAACTGGGCTACGAACAATTTGAATAAAAATAACGTAGAGCTATTAAACATTCAATTTGTAAATAACCTGAATATTGATGCTTTTTACAATGTATATGGGAGCACCTTTGATAGATTGAATGATATTGCCGAGGATTATTCTGATGATCCATCTTTGCAGGACTACTATGTTATGCCAGAACCACCAGATGGCCCTACACTAATTATTCCTGAAGGTACCACTGGTTTTACTGATGCCATTTTGAATGATGATGTCCCTTCAACTGACGAGGATTTTAATGATGTGGCCAGCATTGAAGAGCGAAGAATTAGGTTAACGGAAAACAATCTTATTTTTGCCAGCAACTATACCTTTAATAAGAATAACAGGGCTAACATAAATGATAATAATTTTTATTCTTTCCGATTCAAAGTTGAAAGCGCAGGACTTCTATTATCGGGAATTTCCAACATTATAGAGTTCGACAAAAATGACAATGGAGATCGTACTGTCTTTGGTGTTCCTTATTCCCAGTATATAAAAACAGAATTTGATTATATAAAACACTGGGATCTATCCAGATCTAACGTTCTTGCATTCCGAAGTTTTTTTGGCATAGCTATACCCTATGGAAACTCTAATAGTATACCCTTTGTTCGCAGTTATTTTGGTGGCGGATCCAATGATAACAGAGCTTGGTTTCCATATTCCCTGGGTCCCGGATCTACCGATAATATTAATGACTTTAATGAAGCTAACATGAAAATTTCACTTAATTTGGAATATCGGTTTCCTATTGTTGGAAATTTTAAGGGTGCAATTTTTGCAGATGCGGGGAATATTTGGAACGTTTTGGATAATGTAGACGACCCTGAGGCTGTATTTGAAGGCTTTGAATCCTTATCTGAAATAGCCCTGGGAACAGGAATGGGGATAAGATATGACTTTACCTATTTCGTATTCCGCCTTGATATGGGCTTAAAAACCTATAATCCGGCAGAATTACCTGGCCAAAGATGGTTTCGCGATTATAATTTCGCAAACGCAGTATTGCAAATTGGTATAAACTATCCTTTTTAGACCTTTAATTATTTTACTACATTTGCCACATCTCATAAAAACCTAACAGACTAAAAATTATGTCGCATTCAATTAAACCAGGAGTCGCAACCGGTGACCAAGTTCAACATATTTTCAATTATGCCAAGGAAAAAGGATTTGCCCTTCCGGCAGTAAATGTTACAGGTTCGAATACCATTAATGGAGTCCTGGAAACTGCAGCAGAATTAAACTCACCTGTGATTATACAATTTTCGAACGGTGGTGCTCAATTTAATGCGGGAAAAGGTTTATCCAATGAAGGCCAGCTTTCCGCCATACAAGGAGCGGTTGCAGGAGCAAAACATATACATCAGTTAGCTGTGGCTTATGGAGCAACGGTTATTCTTCACACAGACCATTGCGCTAAAAAATTATTACCATGGATAGATGGGTTGCTCGACGCAAGCGAAAAACATTTTGCCGAAACAGGTAAATCCCTGTTTAGTTCTCATATGATAGATTTATCTGAAGAACCTATTGAGGAAAATATCGCTATTTGCAAAGGATATCTGGAAAGAATGAGCAAAATGGATATGACTCTTGAAATTGAATTGGGAATTACCGGAGGAGAGGAAGATGGTGTAGATAATTCAGATGTTGATGATTCCAAATTATATACTCAGCCTGAAGAGGTAGCTTATGCATATGAAGAATTGTCCAAAATTAGTCCGAGGTTTACAATAGCTGCGGCCTTTGGAAACGTGCATGGTGTTTACAAACCGGGTAACGTAAAGTTAACTCCTAAAATTCTCAGGAATTCTCAGGAATATATAACTAAAAAATATGGTGTTGAGCATAATCATATAGACTTTGTATTCCATGGTGGCTCTGGTTCAACCGTTGAGGAAATACGGGAAGCAATTGGATATGGTGTTATAAAGATGAATATTGACACAGATTTACAATATGCTTTCATGGAAGGTATTCGGGATTACATCCAGGGTAAATC
>NZ_JBATGR010000319.1:0-1506 GCF_049665975.1 Eudoraea sp. | reverse complement strand
ATTGATACCTTGCCCGACTGCACAATCAAATTGCGCTAAAGCCATACGTTTCCATTTGGTCGCCGCCTGTACCACCTGAGCCTCTATTCGCTTTGGTAAACCCAGTCCTGCCGGAAACTCTACCGGAGTACGGGAGCCGTCACGATCCAGATAATCATTAACACCGCTATCCTCTCTTACGATTAATGGTACCTGAACCATTTGCAGATTTAAGGCCTCTGCCAATCCCTTCTCTATGAAGTCTTTGATCATATACAGTGCTTCCATCCTCTTTAAAGGTGGTAGTACTGCCTTGTAGTTTTCAGGAAGAACTTTGCTTACTTCTTCATAGGTGCTAATTCCGGGTCCGGCTAAATCTGATCTTTTTTCTTGCATGATTACGTTTTTTAGTGTTAGCTGACAGAAAGGTTTTTCTCTCCAGGTACTTATCCTATACCCAATTACGACCAAAATTAGCTAAAAGAGGCCTTAGAAAATGTGATAAATCTCATATATAGAAACTTATGTTATCAATCGCACACTAAATCTAAAATGTACTCCATCATTTCCAGACTTTGCCTGATATTTATGTTGGAAAAGTAAATATTTCTAAAGGCTGACCAACATCATTTCGTATGTGACGTAATATGAATTCCTTTGGGAATCACTAAAAAGCATACTTATGAAAAATTTAATCCTTCAATTCATTTGGTTATTCCCCCTTTTGGCAATCTCACAAGTTAAAACCGGGGAGGACATTACCATTTCCACACCACAGAACGATGATGTCTATCTGGCGGGCAAGGATATCAACATTGATGCAATGGTCAATGGTGATGTAGTAGTTGCTGGTAGCTATATTACAATAAATGATTCCATTTCACAGGATCTTATCTTGGCCGGTAGCGACATTATTATCAAAGGCTATGTGGCAGACGATATACGTATGGCAGGTGGTAAACTGATCATAGATTCAGAAGTCGGCGATGATGTGATTGTTGCCGGGGGCGAACTAACGATTACCAAAGATGCCATTATTAAAGGCAATCTTATAACGGTTGGGGGTAAGACCAAAATAAATGGGGTAGTAATAGGCATGCTAAAAGCACGAGCTGGCGAACTGAAATTGAATGGCGTAGTGGAAGGTGATGCCATACTATATGGGAAGGAAATTAAAATTGACGGGGAAATATACGGGACCTCCGAAATTGTGGCCGAAGATTTGGAAATAGGCGAAAATGCTCAATTTCATAAAGATGTTTCCTATTGGACTGAAGACGGTCAAATCGATTTTAAAAATTCACTGGTCAATGCAACGGCTAATTTAGAGGAAAGTCTGATGAAAGAGCATGAGGAATTTCCCTGGAAGTTCTTTGGTATAGCAGCTATTGGCTTCTGGGTCTTCTATATACTCTCTGCTTTTTTGGTCATCCTGATATTAAATTATGCTTTTAAAAATCTTTTTGCAGAAGCAGTTACCTATATCAAAAAAGATTTATGGAGAAGTCTTGGCTACGGTTTAATTTA
>NZ_JBATGR010000318.1:0-1732 GCF_049665975.1 Eudoraea sp. | reverse complement strand
TCTCCAAGAAGACAAAATCCGGTGTATCAGAATTTCTGGAACCGTAAAGGATTAATCTCCAATACGGGAGTTAAAAAGAAAGCCTATTTTATCCTTCAGGAATATTACAGGAACAAAACGGTAAAATAACCGAAGCATCTTACTTATGTTTAGGACGAGAATCTTTGGATTTTTTTGGCCCGGATCAAAGTTTACTTTATTTATTCTTTATTATAATTTTCCGGCACTTTTAAGTCCTTCTGCTTCTTACAATGGCACCAGTGCAACTCATTTTTCCAATTCCCTGACTAATTCTCTGGATATCAACGTATCATATATAATTTGAAGCTTGCTAATCATGTTTGAGGCATCAAATTCTATAATATCAACAACATCAAATTCTACTTTTTGCTTATTTTTCAGAGTCCATTTATAATTAAAATAGAGAGCCAGTTTATTTGAATTAGTTTCCTCAAAAATTCCTTTTAAATGAAGTTCAGAATTTGTGGTATCACTACTCAATTCACGATAAAATGCATCCGCTTTCTTAATTCCGTAAATCGGTGAGTCAACAATTCCATGTTCATTAAATAATTTTATGGTTTGCTCAATATCACCTTTCTCCAGGTAATCCAAATATTTAATTGCGATTTCTTTTCTAGTTGGCATTTAACTTAGTAGTTTATTTTTTTGCTGACTTTCAGCGGTGATCCAAAAAATCAATTTCAAAGGTATTTTTAATACTATTCATTTTTGAATAAAACCAAAATGTTTTGCATGATTTGTATAAAATATTCTTATTTGACCAACACTTACAACATTAAGATAGTTGTTGCCAGGGTATTGAATTACGGCCTGCATGGCTTTAACTTTCCCAATAGATAAACAGATATTTTAATACAAACTACTTTTTGAGTTGTCAAAAAGCAGAAGTACACAAAATTAATGCTCCTTTATTTCATTTCTTCCAGAGGGCTGGCCCCTGCCTTTTCTAAAATAGAATTTACCTTCGGTAGTTCATTTGACATTATTTTATTTAAATCCCCCAGATGCTCTTCTAGTTCTGATGAGAGTTCTTCATATACCTTATAGGCCCCGTCAGTAGGTTTTGCCTCTCCATTTTCGATGCTCCTCCTCAAAGAAGCAAGTCTGTTATTTAGTTTAATTGGAAAATTTAAGGGGTCTTGACCTGATTGGTTTTTAACCTGATAAAGTTCTTGCTCTATAGCTGAGGATTTATCTAAAAAAGGCATCATAGTTTTCTTGTAATCAGCACTGGAAACTTTTTCCTTGTTCTCCTCAATCTGATTTCGCATTTTTCGAATATGAATCACAGCCTCATTAGCCATACTTGTTTTTTGCATTATCTTATTGGCCAGTTCAAATTGCTCCATAAGATCAGCCTCAGTTATTCCTTTAAGATTGGGATCCATTAAGATGGAAAATGGATACGTCTTTTCATAATCTTTTATTTTCATTTTAACCTTATAGTTTCCTATGGGGGCTTTGGGACCTCTCTGAGGACGGGCACTCCAAATAATCATCCCTTCAAATTCTGTTGCCCCGGAATATCTTAAATCCCAGCTAAAAGTATTAATCCCTTCGGCAGTAGTGGGTTTAGAGGAACCTCCTTTTAGCCAATAAGGCAAATCCGGATCTTCCTCATATTTTGGTTTGCTCCCGGTAAAGGTGTTAATTAACTTATTATTGGCATCCATTATTTCAAAAGTGATGGTATCCATTTGATCTTTTA
>NZ_JBATGR010000317.1:0-4024 GCF_049665975.1 Eudoraea sp. | reverse complement strand
CCTAAGGCGGGTATACCGGCAGGCAGGCTGAACGAATTCTAAGTAGGAAAAGAGAGGGGATCATCAATGTTGACGAAGTCTAGGCTTCTATGTATAAAATAACCTTAATCCCCTCTTTTGTTCTTTCTGATTTATACCTTAAAAGTTAAGGAGAGTAAACTTAAGATGTATAAAATGCATTGAAACGCATTTTATACTCACCGTTAGATAAATTAGCAAGACATAATATGAAAGATCCAATAGTCAATTTTTTATCTAAATATATAGAGCTAACGAAAGAAGAAATTGATATTCTTTCAAATCAAAACTTTATACAGTCTTATAAAAAAGGAACCATTCTATTGTCTGAAGGACAAATAGCCAAGGAGTGTTATTTTATTCTCCAGGGATGTGTAAGCAGCTATTATCTAGTAAATGGCGATATTAAGATCACGGATTTCTTTACCGAACAACAACCGATTACCCCTGTGAGTTACACCACTAAAAAACCTTCGGAATACTTCTTAGAATGTTTGGAAGATTGCATTATTTCCATCGGTACTCCTGAAAGCAGTGCGGAACTTCTTAGAAAACTACCCAGGCTGGCTGCTTTGGGTTCCAATATCATGGAAGATCAATTGGCAAACCAACGGATGAAGTACGATGAGTTTATCAAACTGACTCCGGAAGAGCGTTACCAAAACCTACAAAAAACATCTCCGGACCTTCTGAACCGTGTGCCACAGTACCTCATCGCCAGTTATCTGGGTATTAAGCCGGAATCCCTGAGCCGCATCCGCAAACGGTTATATAACTAATCTTTTTTTTTCTTTTTTTAGTCATTTTGCCTAAATAATTGGCTGTAATTTGATTTCTTAACCCAAGTCAATGAAAAGCGAGGTTACTACTCCGAGATTTGCACAGTAAAAAATAATAATTCTGTTAAATCTTTCATTGTTATGAACCATTTTTTAAAAAGTCAATTATCAAGATATGGCAACAATGCCAGCATTGTTAAATATGTATGCATAGTATTATTAGCGTCTTCGGTTCTAAATAGTTGTTCCACCTATAGAATCAATCGATTAAAGAACAAAAGCATTAAAGAATGGAAAGCCTATCAATGGAATGAGATGAAAAGAAGTACCGACAAGCAGGGTGCAGAATGGATCATTCATTCCAGGAAAGTAGAAGGAACGAATTTATTGGAGTATAAAATTGAAGGTGAGATAGCATCAACTCCAGAGGCCTGTGTCGCAGCATTCTGGCAACATATTCATCACCAGACCGATGATATCAATAAGTATCCCACCTACGACATCATGGATGAATCTGACAGCAGCTTTTTAACCTATGTCATTCATAACGAACCATTTCCATTCAAAGACACAGAAATGAGCGTAAGGTATTTATTCTCCAATTATAAAGAATGTGACAGAGAGGTAAGATGGAATGAAGCATGGGATGAAAATTCAGTACCACCTTCTAAAAAATTGAACCGGGTGGAAACATTCAGAGGCTCCTGGAATTTCTCGGCAGTTTCTGAAAATCATACTAAAGCTGTGAATATTGTTCAATTTGATCCCAAGAAAATGCCCAAATGGCTGGTTAACCCAATGGTGAGGAAATTTTTGAAAAAAGGATTCGAAAACATAGAACAAACAACATCAAAGTAAAACCTTAAATAATCTCGAACATGATAAAGAAAAAAATCAAACCTCAGACCCTGTTGTCCACTTTATGGATATTTATACTCCTCAATATGGTTTTCAGAGATCTCCATCAATTGGGTAATAAAAGTTTTTTAGAAGAAATAATGACCGGAGTGGTCAATGGAGTCGAGATCACCGATGAACTTATGCTGATCGGTGGTTTTTTAGCAGAAATACCCATTTTAATGGTGCTGCTATCCAGGATATTGAGCAACAAAGTCAATAAATGGGCAAACATCATTGCCAGTATAATCACCATGCTGGTATTATTTAGTGGCCTGGCATCAGCCGATATGGACGATGTGTTCTTTATGATCATTGAAGCCGCAGCCTTTGTGGTGATCATCGTCACTGCCTGGAAGTTGCCGTCTGCTGGTAAAATTCCTGCTAACTCCTAAATGAAAAAAATGAAAGCAGTTGTTTGTACAAAATATGGACCCCCAGAAGTTCTTCAAATAGAAAATATTGAAAAACCTGTTCCAAAAAACAATGAAGTATTAGTGACAGTGTATGCGACCACGGTAACTGCAGCTGATTACAAAGTAAGAAGCTTCGATGTGCCAAAATCTTTCTGGCTTCCCGCACGATTAATGCTGGGGCTTAGAAAGCCCAGAAAGTCAATTTTAGGAATGGAACTTTCCGGTGAGATAGAATCTGTCGGAAAGGATGTTACGTTGTTTAAAAAAGGAGATAAGATTTTTGCAGCTACCCTGCAAACTTTTGGAGCTTATGCAGAATACAAATGTTTACCGGAAGATGGGCCAATTGCCTTGAAACCAACAAATACAACCTATGAAGAAGCCGCAGCTATACCTATTGGAGCTCGAACAGCATTTCATTATCTAAAAAAAATAGGTGATGTTAAACCAGGACAAAAAGTACTTATATATGGAGCTTCTGGAAGCGTAGGAACCTATGCCGTACAACTTGCCAAATATTTTGGTGCAGAAGTAACTGGTGTATGCAGCACTTCTAATTTAGGGTTAGTGAAATCAATAGGAGCTGATAAAGTGATTGATTATACAACCGTTGATTTTATCGAAAATTTTGAAACCTATGATATTATATTTACTACTGTAGATAAATGCCCTTTCAGAGCTTGTAAAAATGCACTAAGCATAAACGGAACTTACTTAAATATTGGCAGACCAATACCAAGTCTGCAAATGATCTGGATGTCGTTAATCAGTAGAAAAAAAATTGCTGTGGGAAAAAATTCACCAGAGACGGCCGAAGTGCTAATTTTTCTGAAAAATCTTGTTGAATTAGGACTACTTAAACCAGTTGTTGATAGAAGTTATACATTGGATCAGATAGTGGAAGCACATAGATATGCTGGTAAGGGTCATAAAAAAGGGAATGTGGTAATCTCTGTAAATCAATTTAAAGAGAATCAAACTTAAGATGTGTATAGTTCATTGTTTCCGATTTTCCCAACGGAAAATCCTTGCTACTGAACAATGGGTTCGCTCCTATTTGCTACCTTAGTACCTAACGTAACAAACCATATAGAAACACGTTCTGCTTAATAAATTAACCGAATCAAAAATAATGATTGAGACAGAAAGAACTCTACTCAGACCAATCGAAAAGGAAGACAATGAACAAATATTTGATTATAGAGCAGATTCAGAAACAAATAAATATCAAGGTTGGATACCGAAAACTTTAAATGATGTAAATGAATTTATTTCAAAAAATCCTGATGAGTTTAATAAACCCGAGACTTGGTTTCAACTGGTAATTATAGAAAAATCCACAAACAAAATTATCGGAGATATTGGGATTCATTTTATTGACAGTGATAACCATCAAAGTGAAATTGGATGTACATTAAATAAAGAATATCATGGAAAAGGATTCGCTACAGAAACTATGAGAGCAACGGCTGGATTTTTGTTCAATAAACTTGATAAACATAGAATAGTGACTTCAATAGACCCTCAGAATATTGATTCAATAAAACTTGTTGAACGTCTTGGATTTAGAAAGGAAGGGCACTTTAAGGAAAGTCTGTTCATTGACGGAGAATGGGTAGATGATATTGTATATGCAATACTAAACCGAGAATGGAAATAGAAACACTAAGCACAACACTATTATAGTGCATTAAAACGCACCATATACTTACCGTTATAAATTTAATATAATCCTGTTCTTCAATATTTTTATAAAGCTAGTAGCTGCAACTCCCAAAATACAAATTTAATTTGCGTCAATTTGATGCATTTGAGCATACCTTATGTTAAATTTTAGTGTGAAATGAAGAAAATATCAAAAGTGTGCACAAAGTGTGCATTGCGGAAAAACGAAAAAGGCCTTCACATCTGTGA
>NZ_JBATGR010000316.1:0-5265 GCF_049665975.1 Eudoraea sp. | reverse complement strand
AGGACGATCGTCTTTGGGAGGAATACTCCGACATCAAATTACACGAAGCATTATTCAATGTTGGATGCATGCTATACTGGACATTTCCAAAACAGTTTCCAACACCGGATATTGTGCGAATTACTTTGAAGGTAATTGCATTGAACAAGGAATCAGCTTTAAATTTACTAAAGCCAAATTCCTCTTTTCTAACCCGTTTGTTAAATGACGGAATGGATGAACGCAACATCATCTATAGGTTATTTGACGAGAATATTAAGTCGGACAAGTTTCCAGAGTCAGAACATATCATCTGGAAATTTGAAGAATCTGGCTTTACAACTGAAGATAATTCCAACACCTTTACCATATATACATCCTGGAACTGGGTAGATGAACTTAAGGGAGTAAGAGGTTTTGAATCAACGGCATTTTCTGACGGACAACTAAAATAAAATGGAATTTAAAAGTATAAATCCTTACAATGACCAGCAGGTTGGTAATTATACATCTCTTACGGAAAAAGAACTTGCAGCAACGCTTAAAAAAAGCCAGGATGCCTTTGAGTCCTGGAGTAAAGTTCCACTTTCTGAACGGAGTGCACTTATAAAAAAAGCCGGCCAGGTATTGAGGGAGAATGTCGAAGAATACGCCCAAATGATCACCTTGGAAATGGGAAAACCCATCATAGAATCAAGATCTGAAGTGAATAAATGTGCATGGGTATGTGATTACTATGCGGAGAATGCTGCAGAATTCCTGAAAAATGAAACAATAGCCACCGATGCAACACAAAGTTTTGTAAGGCATGATCCTATTGGAAGTGTCTTTGCAATTATGCCGTGGAACTTTCCATTTTGGCAGGTTTTTAGATTTGCTGCACCAACTTTAACAGCGGGCAACACCGGATTGTTGAAACATGCTCCTAATGTATTTGGATGTGCCAAACAAATAGAAGAGGTGTTTTATAGAGCCGGTTTTCCCGGGGCTGTCTTTCAAAACCTGATTGTACACCACGATCATACAGAACAGATTATTGCGCATGTGGCTGTAAAGGCAGTAACACTTACGGGAAGCGAAAGAGCAGGTTCGGCAGTGGCAGAAATAGCCGGCAGGCATATTAAAAAAACAGTTTTGGAACTTGGCGGTAACAATGCCTTCATTGTTTGGGAAGATGCGGACATTGACAAGGCCGTAAAAACTGCCCTTACTGCCCGAATGCTTAATTGCGGACAAAGTTGTATTGCTGCCAAGCGTTTTATTTTAATGGAAGGGATTTATGACGAGTTTGTTTCAAAATTCACAAAAGCGGTAAAGGGTTTGAAATCGGGGAATCCATTGGAACATGCTACCCAAGTTGGGCCGATGGCTCGTAAAGATCTGGCAGACCAGCTTAATCGTCAGGTCTCAGTGTCAGTAGAACAAGGTGCAAAGTTATTGCTTGGAGGCAAACAGAGCGGTTGTTACCATGAACCTACCATTTTGAGTGATGTAACGCCCGGAATGGCTGCTTTTGAAGAAGAAACATTTGGCCCCCTCGCGGCTATGATAAAAGCAAAAGATATAGATCAGGCCTTTGCCCTCTCGGAACAATCGAAGTATGGGCTTGGGGTAACTGTTTGTACTGCAGATATTGATAAGGCGGTAAAGTTTGCAGATAGAGTTAGCGATGGAGCTTATTTCATTAATGAACTGGTCAAATCAGACCCAAGGCTGCCATTTGGCGGTACCAAAAATTCCGGCTATGGACGTGAACTGGCAAAAGATGGGATGATGGAGTTTATAAATCGCAAGACGATTTATGTTAAAAATTAAATTAAATTCGATATTTGGTAATAAATAAGCATATGGAAACCTTAAATAAAATTCTGGAATTTGAAATCTTAAGTTTAAGTAACTATACAATAAGGGTTTCTGACCTGGTGACTATTCTGATTATCCTAATTATTACCAAACTAATACTATGGGTCATTAAAAAAGCATTGTTTCGCAAGTATAAATTCCGCAAAACTGATCCGGGCACTACCTATGCTTTATACCAGATCATAAAATATGTAATTTGGGTCATGGCCATTGGATTGTTGCTGGAAACAATAGGAGTTAAAGTTACTTTGTTATTAGCCGGCTCTGCGGCCTTATTGGTGGGTATTGGCTTAGGATTACAGCAAACATTTAATGACGTAATATCAGGTATCATCTTACTTTCAGAGAGATCCATAAAAATAAATGATGTTTTGGAAATAGATGGCGACGTGGTAAAAATTGAAGGTATTGGCTTACGAACCTCTAAGGCCTTAAACAGGGATGACATATCCATTATCATTCCAAATTCATTAATTACTACCAGTAAGGTAATTAATTGGAGTCATCAATCAAAAAAAACACGTTTTAAGATTGATGTTGGGGTAGCTTATGGAAGTGATGTTGATAAGGTTATCAAAATATTGGAAGAAAGCGCCTTTGAACATCCTGAAGTCTCAAACAGGGAATTGGTTGAAGCACGATTGATGAATTTCGGAAATTCATCCTTAGATTTTCAACTTTTGTTTTTTAGTAAAAATATTTTTAGGATAGGAAAAGCAAAAAGTGATATTAGAAGAATTATTAGTAAAAAACTTGCCGAAAATAAAGTTACAATACCTTTCCCGCAAATGGATTTACATCTAAGATCCAATACCGCCGGTAAATTTGAAAAATAGAATAACACATAGTTTTAGTTTCTACGGGCCTGCTCAATACAAGCTTCTATCATTTGGAAGAGTTTATCCGGGATGGCTGTCGGGCCTTTGGCGGCAATAGTTTCAATAATACTTAAAGCCAGGAATGGTTTAGATTTATTTTTAATGGCTCTGCGAATAGTGAGGCCAGGTTTATTCTCATTCTCCGGTACATTTAAACGTTGGGCAGCTTTAATATATTCTTTTTTAAAGCCATTGTACCAAAACAAATGTTCAATATCCTTTTGTTCCAGCCTGGTGACGGGATTCTTAAGTTCATACTTATTTGTAAAGTTTTTTACGAGATCTTCATATCGTTGTCCGGCTTCATCTCCATCCACTAAGACATGCCAGCCAATTCCCAGGTCTGTAGCATATTTTAACAATGGCGTTAAACCTGATTGCGCAAAATCGATTACTGATATTCCCTCTTGCAGAAATTCATAGTTCATAATCCTTGCCAGGTGAGGTAGTATCCAATATTCAGATTCTCCCTCAACCAGAATCCAGAAACGATCAAATGAAGCCATACTGTACTTCGCACGGAGGTGATATGATAAGCGACGCAAATCTTCGTTGGTATAATACTGTGAATCGATACTATTAACCTGGATCAAGCCCTTCTTCCTGCGCAACCTTCTGATCGATTTCAAAGGAACCCTGCTCAGTAATAAACCAGAATTTGTGGTGATAATCTTTTGCCATCGGATCCTACCTAGTAAAATACTAATAGTTGCAAGGGTTGTCGTATGCAGGAAAGCTTCAGGGTGTTCAAAAATAAGCAAGGGGCGCGAATTTTTTTCAAACTTTTGGGGACCGGAGCGAAGAAGCGCATGCACTAACATAAGGGTTGCCAGTTTTTCTGTAAGCCTTTGAAATCTCTTCAAAGCTTCTACTATATTCTCTTTCTCGGTGAGAGATACCATTTGCAAAATTTCCCTAATTCTTACCACCAGTCCATCCTCTTGCTTTAGCTCCTGATTAGGTTGCCCATAGTACTCCATTAATTCTTCCACAGCATGAAATCCCTTATTCACGGAAGCATTGGTATCCTGTGTGGTACCAAGAAGTATCTCATTTACCGATGCGAAAATTTGCTGCTTGAGTCGGTCTTCAAGATCAATTTCTAGACGGGCATCATCCTCATCAGGTACTACAATATTTAAAAACCCAGTTAAAATCCCAAATCTCAGATGGATTACGGGTATTATCCTTCTGAGTACCTTAAGTACAAGAGGGTCTTTGGTAACTACTCCCTTTTGTACGTTAGTACAGCTCCATTCCGCAGTAGTATAGGAACCCGATAATGATGAATTAAAAGAAACCTCAAACTTCGGTTCTTTGATCAACTCTTCTTCAGACTTCACCGAGAGTAATTCCAGTTCTTTAAATTCATTTAGCCCTGTATGATTTTGAAGTTGTAATAAAAGTTTGATCTCAAGCCTTTTTTCAGGGACCTCCTTATCAGGATCTTTATAGAAGTGAAATGAGTTAAATTCCGGGAGTTTATCATCCAATTTAGGGTTCAGGGTTGCTGAAAGGACTTCCATGAGCGTAGATTTGGCCAAGTCGTTTTCGCCAATGAGAAGCGTAATCTGATCAAAGTTTAGCAGTGCATGTTTAATAGCTCTGAAATTGGTAACTTCTAATGAGATTAATTGCAGCAATGCTAATTTATTTTATTTGAGGAATTACCCTAATTTAATTATGGTTTTTATAAAGCAATATAAGAAGTATGTTATGGGATTCCTAGAAGGAGTATAGGTAAAAATGAAGATTGTGCCTTGTTCTTATCAATTACGATAAATCCTGAATTACGTAATCTTCCTATATCAGGTATGATTAATTCTTAAATGTTTTAAAAGAGTAAAGCATTTGACAGAATAACAAAATAAAGCCAGTACCTAACAATACCTATAATTCAGCTTTACCTCTCTCCTATCTTGAAAAATATTAACTTTAAACCAGCTTGATTTCCAGCCTGAAAAATCCTACAGTATTTCCCAAGCCGAAATCATAGTATAGACGTTGGAGCACATTCAGCCAAGGCTGACTTTTGTTGCTACGTGCTGCGCACTCCCGCCCCAAAAGATAATGTGCTCCAACGACCCGCTAAACCAAATTGCACAACAGCCCTGGCTGCCCATCGAGGGAAAACCGAGCCCGTGGAAAATAATTAAATTCGGCATTCCTGCATTACATATGCAAATCACTTTTCTGCTTGGTCGGGATGACAGCATCCCCTTTAGTATTTTAAGTAATTGAATATCAGTATTTTAAACACTGTTATTTAATCTCGTGTCCCATAACGGACATCGTTGTCAAAAAGCAACTTTTAAACACAAATTTTATGCGCTTTTACCACATGAAAGTTACGAAGAAAATCAATATAATATAAAGTAGTTCAAATGAAGAGATGTATATCCCATCGACATATTTTAGTTTGTGTTTAATATTAAGAAGGCGAGCTCAACGAAATGGAGTACTGCAAGTCTCAATCCCAATGGCTATTGGGAACCAAATTAACCTGCTCATGAGCTTATTTGGTCGAATCTTACGCACAGAGCAC